>JAQVGF010000013.1:13411-24618 GCA_028696875.1 Dysgonamonadaceae bacterium | reverse complement strand
TAATTCACCGATTCAATACCAAAGGGCTAAGCCCTGTTTTCCAATCGCAAGACGAAATAGCGAATGAAATAAAAAACTATGTCCTTCCTGAATTGGAGGAGAAAATGCCTGACGCTATCTTTTTCTATGGATCGGGTTGCATCCCGGAAAAAATTGAGAGCGTAAAAAGCGCAATTCAATCATCCTTCCCAATTGATAAAATAGAAGTTTACAGCGATCTGATAGCTGCTGCGCATGCGCTGTGCGGAAAAGATGCGGGAATCGCCTGTATTTTGGGTACAGGAAGTAACTCCTGTGAATGGGACGGCAACAAAATAACAAAACAAATATCCCCCTTAGGCTTTATATTGGGCGACGAGGGAAGCGGAGCTCACTTGGGAAAACTATTGGTGGGTGATGTACTTAAAAATCAGTTATCCGAAGATCTAAAAGATAAGTTTCTGTCGCAATATAATCTTACATCTGCTATCATTATTGAAAACGTATACCGAAAACCCTTTCCAAGTCGTTTTTTGGCAAGCGTGGCTCCGTTTCTTTTAGAGAATATCGAAGATGAATCTGTGAAACAGATTGTAAGAAAATCATTTGGTGATTTCTTTGAACGCAACGTAATGCACTATAATTATCAAGACTATGAAGTTAGTTTTGTTGGTTCAATTGCTCATTATTATTCTCCTTTTTTAAAAGAAGTTGCCAACGAAAAAGGTATCATAATCGGAAAAATATATCAATCACCCATTGAAGGGTTGATCAAGTATTACAACGCTAACTCTCAATAGATAAATTGAGTAAAACGTTATAATAACAATATGCAATTATATTAAGAAGCGCTTTTATTAGACAAATAAATAACATACAGATAGTTATGAACGATTTTATCAAAATAACAGAACAATCATCTCTCTACGATAATTTAGAGAAGAAATCGATAAAAGAGATACTCACGGAAATTAATCAAGAAGACCAAAAAATCGCTTTGGCCGTTAAAAAAACCATTCCCGAAATTGAAAAACTTGTAAGTGGAATAGTGAAAAGAATGAAACGAGGCGGAAGACTATTTTACATTGGCGCTGGAACGAGCGGACGCTTGGGAGTATTGGATGCGTCAGAAATTCCACCGACGTTTGGGATGCCCCCAACGTATGTAATTGGGCTCATTGCCGGCGGAGATATTGCTTTAAGAAATCCGGTTGAACAAGCTGAAGATAACTACGACATTGGTTGGGAAGAACTTTTGGAGTATGGCATCAACGAAAACGATACGCTTGTAGGCATTGCTGCCTCCGGAACAACGCCTTACGTAATTGGTGCACTACGCAAAGCGCGTGAGAATGGAATCCTCACAGGTGCAATATGTTGCAGTCCAAATTCTCCGGTTGCTGATGAAGCTGAAATAAAAATTGAACCCATTGTTGGTCCCGAATACGTTACAGGCAGCACACGCATGAAATCAGGGACTGCACAAAAAATGGTGCTCAATATGATTACTACAACGACAATGATAAAACTTGGCAGAGTTAAGGGAAATCGAATGGTAAATATGCAACTTACCAATCAAAAATTGGTAGATCGTGGAACAAGGATGATTGTTGACGAGCTGGGATTATCTTACGAGCAAGCTCACAACCTTTTGTTGCTGCATGGTTCTGTGAAGGCGGCGACAGACAGCTACAAAGAATGAAGAATAGAGAATTAAAAGTTAAAAGTTAAAACCACTCTGAAAAGTCAATCATCCTACTTTCTGCCCCAAAATCCCCTACGAGGGGATTTTAGCAGAGTGCTGATTATTAGGCTTTTCTCTTCAGGGACAAAGGGCAGAAAAAGACTAATAATCAGAATTTGAGGGTTTTCGGAGTTGACTCAAAGTTAAAATTGTATCTGTGAAGAAACATACATAATCAACGATAATTGAAACAATTGCAGAGAGACAATATTTTGAATCTCTATTTTTCTGGCAAGCTAATATTTCGCATTTGTTGTAAAATAAATGCTTGGCGTTTGTAGATATACGCCGATGGATTTTTGGAGCTAAACCGTAGTGGATTGGGTAAAGTTGCTGCAATAAGTGCAGCTTGCGATGGCGATAATTTTTTAGCAGTAGTATTGAAATGGTGTCGTGCTACAGCGTCAGCACCATACATACCATCTCCTGTTTCCATAGAGTTTAGATAAACATGCAAAATGCGATCTTTACTCCAAAAGAATTCAATAAGCACAGTGAAATAAGCCTCTAATCCTTTTCTCAACCACGAAGATTGTGGCCACAAAAAAACATTTTTGGCAGTCTGTTGACTAATGGTGCTGGCACCACGCGGGCGTTTACGCTTTTTATTTTCTTCCAAAGCTTTCCGAATCTGTTTTGTATCAAAACCTTTGTGCTCAAAGAAAAGTTGATCTTCGGATGCAATTACGGCACGCTTCAGATTATCGGATATTTCATCGTACCCAATCCAAGTATGGAGCAATCGGGGATTTCTTTTATCGCGTAGTTGTTCTATTATTCGTACACCCATTAGCGGTGTAAAGTAAACAGGAACAAAGCGCAACACTATTACGACAATAATTGTCGATAGAAAGAAAAAGATGATTAATTTTTTGATGAATCGGAAAAGAATCCTAAACATAGTTTGTCGTTAATCTTCGCTTAATTCGTTCAATTTAAAACGTACGCGCCACCTGCCATTCTCAAAATTGTGGGTAGTTATTTTGAAAGTTCCGATTTCGGAAGTATTCTCAACATGCGATCCAATACACGCACATACATCATAATCTCCCACACGGATAATGCGAAGCATCTCAGACACATCGTCCGGAAGTTTCGATAAATCGACCAAGTCTGCGGCATCTTTGATATGAACAAAACCTTCCGTTACTTGTAAATTCTGATTAATAACTTCATTTACCTTATTCTCAATTGCTTGCACTTGCTCCTCAGATGGAGTATGCGATAGAAAATAATCACACTTGCTCTTCTTTCGCTCAATGTGCGTATTACGCGAACGTGGACAACCAAACATTCTTACCATGGTTTGATTGAGAATATGCTCCGCTGTGTGCATGGGAGGATACTCTTTTTTGTTATGATCGTTTAATTCAATATTCATTGCTCTAAATTTTGCTTATAGATAAAAAAAGAAAAATTGATAATCTATAATTCGTAATTGATAAAGGGCACATTTCCAAAATCTATTTAAAATCCACTTTACCCGATATCATCGGCACAAAACGATAAGTTCCTTCTTTTCTGATTTTAGTCTCTTGTTCGCTTATTTTTTGGATCACCATCATTTCCTGCAAACCTCTTCCAATGGGTGCAACCATCTTACCATTTATAGTTAATTGCTTTATTAATTCCTGCGGAATTTCAGGGGCACCGCATGTAATCAATATTCCATCAAATGGTGCATACTGTGGTAATCCCTCAAATCCATCACCATAGACTAATAAAGCATTGTATTCTAACTTTTCGAGATTTTGCCGTGCAATATTATAAAGCTCCTCGTACCTCTCAATACTATAGACCTGATAACCTAATTCGCATAAAATAGCTGTTTGGTAACCAGATCCTGTTCCGATTTCCAAAACCGAATCGCCTTCTTCCAGTTTCAACAAATTGGTTTGCATGGCAACCGTATATATTTGCGAAATAGTTTGTCCGGCTGCAATTGGCAAAGGTTTATCTTCATAGGCTCTATCCGCTAAAAGCGGATCTATAAACATTTGGCGAGGCACTCGCTTCATTGCCTCAATAACTTTGTCGTCGATAGGCGCCCTCTTTGCAATTTTTTCCAGTACACGACGACGTCGGTCAATATATTTTTGTGGTTCGAACATAGCACAAATATAACAAATAAAGTTTGGATATCATAATGGGCTATGCCCATTTTAATCTCTCAGAACGAGCAGATTAATAAGCTGTAAACAAAAAGACTGCCTCATTGATGAAACAGCCTTTTTATGATTTAGCTAAAAGCTATTATTCTTATTTCCTATATTGCGAAATATCTGCATTTTTCATGCTGCCGGTTTCCAAGAAAGCCTTGTGAAACGAATAACAACCGTATAAACTTTGCGGAGTATGACCTGTTTTTTGCAAACTTAGATAATCGTGTAATAAAGGACGATAGTCCGGATGAGCACATTTCTCAATTATTTCACGCGCTCGTTGATAAGTACCTTTTCCTCTCAGATCTGCTACTCCATATTCAGATACAATAATCTTAACGGAGTGCTCACTATGATCTTCGTGAGTAACCTTTGGAACAATACAACTAATATCTCCATTTTTAGCAACTGACGGAGTTACAAAAATTGAAATATACGAACTTCTGGTAAAGTCGCCCGAACCTCCAATTCCATTCATCATATTGTTTCCCATAACGTGAGTAGAATTTACATTACCGAAAATATCCACTTCAATGGCAGTGTTGATACCAATAACTCCCAAACGCCTCACTAAGCCCGGATTGTTAGACAATTCGCTTGGTCGCAAGACCATTTTATTTTTAAAGAAATCAAGATCTTTATATAACTTATGTAACTGTTCGTTACTCACAGTTAATGAACAGCCACTGGCAAAACTAATTTTACCTTCGCGCATCATATCCAAAACGGCATCTTGAATTACTTCCGTAAACACTTCGAAACGAGGAATATCTTTATTTATTCCCATTGAACCCAATACTGCATTTGCAATATTTCCCACTCCGGATTGAACGGGTAAGAAGGTGGGTGGAATGCGACTATGCTTCATTTCAGATACAAAGAAGTTGGCAACATTTTCACCAATCTGAGCTGTTGTTTCGTCAACCGGAGCAAAACCCCCGCCTTCGCTCTCCTCATTTGTTTCTACAACAAATATTTTTGAAGGGTCAACTCTCACATACTCCAGTCCTATCCTATGTTGAACTTCAAAAATATTAATAGGGCGGCGTTTGGGTGGGTCCTGCAATTCGTATAAATCATGGATACCTCTCAATTTATCAGGAACTTTGCTGTTTAACTCAACAATTACAATTTTTGCCATACGGCAAATGGTGGGAGTAATTCCCACACCGGCCGTTGGAACTATTTCGCCATTTTCTGTCACCTCACAAGCCTCAACAATTGCAACATCAACACCACCCAAAAAACCGTATCTGATTTCTTGTGCCACTTGCGAAAGATGCATATCGAAATATGCTACTGAGTCGTGAATATGTCTATTATTAATAGCGTTGCGCATATCCTTATTCGTTTGATAAGGTGTGCGAAATTTAACTGCATTTGCACGGGCAAGACTTCCATCGATTGTATCGCCGGTAGAAGCACCGGTAAACATGCCAATTTTGAAAGGATTTCCTTTTGCATGTTCCTCTTCGGCTCTTTTTGCCAATGCAACAGGAACAACTTTAGGGCATCCGGCATGCGTAAAGCCACTAAATCCAACATTTTGATCATGATGAATAAGTGCTGCAGCTTCTTCAGCACTAATAAATTTTAAAGCCATTGTTACTAATTTTATTTTGTGATTTATTCATACTTGCGATGAAGAATTTCGCTGTATATGATTCCTTTTTTTAATTCGTCTGTAATGTTACTCCCATGAAAAATATCTTCGATATAGAATTCCGAATCAGAATCTTCGTCATAAGATACTGACTCCATTTCATCATCTTTAAAAAGCGATTCCGACAACGATGACATACCTTCTTGTGACTGCAAACGTATTTTTTTGCTTTCGTAAGACTCTGGAATGACAGGTACAGGTCGGGGTGTTTTTTTCCTGATAACTTCAGGCTTCCTCTCCCAATCGAATGTGTTTTCAAAAATCGGGGGCAGTTTTTCTTTCACTTCCCATGGCTCGGTAAGTTCCGGAGCAACAGGTTTTTCAAATTGTGTTTTATCCTTTTTTGCTTTCACAAGAAAGTTAATTACAAACACAATTAAAGCAACTATCAGAAAACCAATATCGCCTATATCCATTTTTTCATTACTTTTGTAGTTCAGACAAAAGTACTCATTTTTTATTTGAGATACAAAGGAATGGTTATAAATGAATGCAAAAAAAAATCGAGTGTTGCTTCGCAGCTCCACCCGATTAATTTAACTAAAAACTTAACTATGAAAAATTTTACTCCTTTTATGTAATGACAAACATAATAAAAAAATGGTTAAGTAACAACTATTTGAGAAATAAAAATTTAGAATCTGTTATATTTGTGATGTTTTTAATGCTCAAACGATGATTTGATTAATAAGCAGCACTAAACAAAAAAACATGAAATTAGAACATAAAACATATCAAACTGAAGAGAAAAAACTCTTTATAGAAACCTATGGATGCCAAATGAATGTGGCAGATACGGAAGTGGTTGCATCCATCATGGAGATGGACGGATACAAGATAACCGAGAACGAGGAGGAGGCGGATGCGATTTTTGTTAACACGTGTTCCATTAGAGAAAATGCAGAACAACGTGTTTTACATCGATTGGAATATTTCAACTCGGTAAAACGAAAACGAAACGGTAAGCTCATTATCGGAGTGCTGGGCTGCATGGCAGAAAGAGTGAAAGAAGTGCTGATTGAACAGCATCATGCCGATTTGGTAATCGGTCCCGATTCGTATATGGATCTTCCCAATCTGATTAGTTTGGCTGAACAAGGAGAAAAAGCTATTAATGTGGAACTCTCTAAAACGGAGACATACAAAGATGTAATTCCACTAAAAATGAATGGAAACAACATTTCAGGCTTCATTTCAATAATGCGCGGATGTAACAATTTTTGCACCTACTGTATTGTTCCTTATACACGGGGAAGAGAGCGCAGCCGCGATACAGAAAGTATATTGAATGAATTGGAAGACCTAAAAAAGAGAGGATTTAAAGAAGTTACTCTTTTGGGACAAAATGTGAATTCGTATCTTTACAAATCGGAAAAGGAAACCATCGATTTTTCTGACTTGTTGGAATTGGTTGCAAAACATGCTCCTACTATGCGGATACGCTTCGCCACTTCTCATCCTAAAGATATGACGGACAAAACACTTCATACCATTGCTAATAATCCCAATATTTGCAATTTCATACACCTTCCCGTTCAATCGGGAAGTTCGCGCATGTTGAAGCTGATGAATCGAAGATATGACAGAGAGTGGTATTTGGGACGAATTGAAGCAATCAAACGCATCATTCCCAATTGTGGGTTGTCAACTGACATCATGTGTGGCTTCCATTCCGAAACTGACAAAGATCACGAAGAAACTTTATCGTTGATGCGTGAAGTGGGGTTCGACTCTGCTTTTATGTTTAAATATTCTGAAAGACCGGGCACCTTTGCTTCCGGCAAGCTAAGCGATAATGTACCCGAAGAAGTGAAGAAAAAAAGGTTGCAGGAAATAATCGATTTACAGCGTGAACTTTCAGAAGAGAGTAACAAGAAGGATGTTGGTAAAGAGTTTGAAGTCTTAATTGAAGGCTTTTCAAAAAAATCGCGCAACCAATTTTTCGGCAGAACAGACGAAAGCAAAGTTGTGGTGTTCAATAAAAAAGCACATCGAATAGGTGAAACTATAAAAGTTAAAATAAACGACTATACTTCGGCAACTCTTCTGGGAGAATCCATTTCGCAATAAGCACGAATTCTCGTGTTTTTAACTTCTTTATAAACAATATCGCATGCCGAGTGTTTTACATATAGATTTAACCACATAAGTTGACGTTAAATCGATTAATTAATAACAATCTATTAACATTTAAAAAAAAAAGACATTATGAAAAGTTCAGAATCAAAATTACTTCTTGGATTAGGAATCGGAGTTGCACTTGGGGCAGCTATTGGTTACATTATGGGTAACGACAAAAGAGAAGAGTGGTTAGACCAAGCAAATGCATTTGCAGACAAAGTAAGAGCTAATGTAAAAACAGCTGTTTATAAAGGAAGAAGTGAAGTTGAAGATCTTAAAGGAGACATCGAAGACATTACGGAAATTGCAAAAAAGGAATTATCGAAAAAGTAAGAAACCTTTAATTAATCCAAAGGATGGAAGAAAAAAAAGTAAGTACATTGTTCGAGGAGATGAAAGATGACCTATCAGGTTATATTTCAAATAGATTAAAACTACTAAAGTTGCAAACCTATATAAAAACAAGTAAGGTAGTAGGTCTATTGACATATGGTCTTATAATTATACTATTAATGCTATTAGCATTGATTATGGTTTTTACTACTTTGGCAATATATCTTGGCGAATTGCTTGAGAGTATGTCGTTAGGCTACGCAATAGTTTCATTATTTGCAATACTTATAGTGATAATAGTAATATTCGCAAGAAAATCTATTCGAAGTAAATTCACCAACATCATGGTTTCTTCTCTAATGGATGATGATGATAAAAAATAACAACCTATGAAAACGTATAAATTAACCCCATTAGACCAACTTGTACTTGAAGAAAAACAGTTGCGCGAAGAGATTAAAGTTGCTGAACAAAAAATGGTTTTTCAGTTGCAGTATCTGAATGATAACTGGGGATCGATGTTGCTAAAAGGTATCACTTCATCAATAAAGAATAAGCTTACTGAAACAGTTGGACAAATTTCTCCTGTTTCAAATTCTTCGTATGTCACACGCGCGATAGGTGGCGGGTGGGGCAACCTTTTTCTATCTAATTACAAATTAGTTGGTTCATTGGGCTGGAGTATTCTAAAGCCTATTGCATTAACTTTTTTAACAAAAAGAGCAACCTCGATGCTCTTTAGGAGAAAAAAGAAAAGATGATTTTTTAGATGTTATCCATTTAACACAAACAGTAAACTCTATGTTGTAGAACGGTGGACGGTATTTATACCGTCCACTTTTGCTATAAGGGAACATATATGTTGCACATCTTTCACACTATGAACGTTGACTTCGAGTTGACCTTCAAATATTCCATCTTCTGTTGAAACCTTCAACCCACGAATATTAACCTCAGGATCAGCAGAAATTTTAGCTACAATACTATTTAACATTCCCTTTTTATCGATGCCCGTCAGAGAGATAAATGCATTGAAGCTATACTGTTTATAATCTCCCCAAGCTATTTCAATGACTCTGTCTCCATATTGCGATTTTAGTTTTGTCCCAACAGGGCAAGAGCTTTTGTGTACTTCAACAATCTCCTGATCGGTCACATATCCAAAAACATCATCACCCGGAAGAGGATTACAACAAATTGGCACCAAAAAATTTTTCTTTAATTTTTTTTCTTTTAGTTGGAAAACTTTCTTCCTGTCAATGATTTTAGATTTGCGGTCTGAGTCAGTCCCAGAACCTGATTCCAATTTCTTGGGAGTCTTTTTATTAATGTCAACTACCGTTTTTTCTTTCATATCATTTCCATCATCGGATTGTTTGCGCATGGCATGATAGGCTTGTTTCATATAGCGCAACAACAAGTTGTCTGAGGGTTTATTCGATTTAAAAAAATCAGTATATTTAGTGGGAAGTTTCAATTCATTTGCACCGATGAGATAATATAAATCTTCTTTTTTATCGATACCATAAAAATGAAGAATTTTGTCTAACATACTCCTTTCAATCAAGTTTTCATCAAACAAAGATTCTAATTTCAATTTACCAACTTTGCCAATGGCTCGTCGCTGACGACGAAGAGCTGCTTCTATCCGGGTTCGTGCTTTTGCTGTGGTAACAAAATTGATCCACTCCGGTTGTGGCTTTTGCGATGCAGATGTAAGAATCTCTACCTGATCACCGCTATTCAGTTTATGACTTAATGGCACTAAACGATGATTTACCTTGGCACCCAGACATGTATCTCCAATATCGGTATGAAGAATATAAGCAAAATCGAGAGCGGTAGCGCCTTGTGGCAATGTTCTGATATCACCTTTTGGTGTGAAAACGAAAATTTCCATAGCAAAAAGATTCAGCTTAATGGTATCCAGAAAATCAACTGCATTGGGATTTGGATTTGCCAAAATTTCCTGAATCGTTTTCAGCCATTTATCAAGTTCGGTATCTTCTTCCACTCGATTGGCTTTGTATTTCCAATGAGCAGCAAAACCCTTTTCTGCAATATCGTCCATTCTTCTACTGCGAATCTGAATTTCAATCCACCTACCGTCCGGTCCCATAACTGTTAAGTGTAGCGCCTGATATCCGTTCGATTTGGGACGGCTTACCCAGTCGCGAATTCTATCGGGACGAAGTTTGTATATATCCGTAATTGCGGAATAGATATCCCAGCACTGTTTCTTCTCATCCATGCCCGGATAAATCTCAAATATAATGCGTACCGCAAACAGATCATATATTTCATGGAAACTCACTTTTTTTGTTTCCATTTTATTCCATATCGAATAAACCGATTTAACGCGAGCACGCATTTCGTATTCAATGTCCATTTTGTTTAATTCGACCCTCACAGGCTTCGCAAAATTTTCATAAATCTTGTTTCGTTCGCTAGCTGTTTCTTTTATTTTCTCTTTAATCTCGACAAAAGTCTCCGGATGTTCATATTTGAAGCAGAGTTCTTCCAGCTCTGTTTTAATGGCAAACAAGCCTAAACGATGAGCCAGCGGAGCATAAATATACATGGTTTCACCCGTTATTTTGTATTGTTTTGCCGGAGCCATGGAAGACAATGTGCGCATGTTGTGTAAACGATCGGCTATTTTTATAAGAATTACCCGAATGTCGTTGGACATGGTGAGAAGTAGTTTCCGAAAATTTTCTGCTTGTGCAGAAACATTGCTACCAAACATGCCACTTGATATCTTTGTGAGTCCATCTACAATTTGAGCTATCCGATTGCCAAAAATCATCTCTATATCTTCCACAGTATAGTCCGTATCTTCCACCACATCGTGCAACAAAGCTGCTGAGATGGATGTTGAACCCAGTCCAATTTCACTTGAAACAATACGAGCCACTGCCAGCGGATGCATGATGTAAGGTTCGCCGGAACGGCGACGAGCTCCTTTGTGTGCATCGTAAGCAAGGTTGAAAGCTTTCGTAATAATATCAACTTTTTTGCGATGATTTGACGAAAGATAGTCATCAAGAAGAGCTTGAAACTCGTCCTGAATCATTTTATCCTCATCTATTATTTTCTTGTCTTCGTTCATATAAAAAAATACAATAGAAAAATCCTGCCACTTAAAGCAAGATTAAATGTAATGTAACACGAAGTTACGAATTAATCTGCAGAAAACGTAACA
>JAQVGF010000013.1:0-13311 GCA_028696875.1 Dysgonamonadaceae bacterium | reverse complement strand
GGATTAAAATGTGTTGCTTTGCCGGCAAGAACTTTTGCTTCGTCAGTAACAATTTGTGAACCTTCCAAAATGTGTGGAGAAAAACTGCCATCTTTATTTTCAACAATAAAAGGACCTCCGCCCGGTTCACCTTCATTTCTTACCATTCCGCAAACACGAATCGGGCGATTTAGTTTTTTAATCATATATGAAACCATTTGTTCTTTATCATTACCGGAAAGTTTATCTGTAGTAATTGACAAATCGTTTTCGATAAAATCTTTTATTTCGTTTAAAGTATTGTCCGAATAACTTCCCGATTCCAATTTTTTTAAATAATCAAAAGCTTTTTTTTGTGTTTCTACCAACACACCGGCAAGCATTTTCTTATACTTCGCATCCTCTGATTTGAGTTTATCAGGCACAACATTGTCGATGTTTTTTATAAAAACAATATCCGATTGCAAATCATTTAAATTCTCGATAAGAGCGCCGTGACCACCCGGACGAAACAGCAGTTTGCCTTCATCTCTGAAAGGATTGTTTTCCATATCAACAGCTATTGTATCAGTGGATGGTTTCTGAATACTGAACGAAACATTGAAATAAGTATCCAAATATTTCTCTAATTCGCTTCTTTTCTCTTCTACTAATTTCGCAAAAAGCTCTTTGTGATGTGGCGAAATTGTAAAATGTACATTTACATTTTTCCTATTATCCTTGGCATAGATAGAACCTTCAACCAAATGCTCCTCCATGGGAGTTCTTTTTTTGTCATCGTAACTATGGAATAGCAAAAGACCTTTTGGCAATTCGCCATAATTCAATCCCTCATCGGTCAGCAACATTTTTATGATATCTTTGAAATGTTTTGCAGCAATAAGCTCATCAATATTTTTTTCATAGACCTTTACGCATATTTCATTCAAATCGTCATAAAAAGCGAATGATTTTATATTATCGAAAAACCCTTTTTCAAACTGTGTAGTGGGTTCATCGTAATTGCTTTCAGCGAAAGCAAACAAATCCTTAAACATTCTGCTGGCAGCACCTGATGCCGGAACAAATTTGGTTACTTTTTTGTCGGTTTTTAAATAATTATCCCAAATTGATATTTTCTCACTAAGCTCTTCTTTCGTTATCCGAAGAATTCCATCATCTACTGATGCTGGCTTTTTTATATGTAAAGAAGGAAATCCATTTTTGAAATAATTTAATTGCTCTTCAATTTTTTCTTCCGATATTCCTTTTGCTTCTAATTGCTCTTTGTCCTGAGTTGAAAAAATAAATGCCATAATAGTTACGATTAATTATATGAATTTTTTTATTCTTTTACTGTACCTATCAAAGTTAATAAAAAAAACAATAATAGAGATAACCTGCATCGAATTTCAATTTTTTTTGATAATACTCAGAAGCTACTGGTTTTCTGGCAGACACTATTTAATCTAAAAAAAATCATTTCTGACATATCGTCATACAAAGTGCCGATATGTTTTTTGGCATCAATTTTGAAGTCATAGAGATAGAAACTTAATAAACAACTAATAAATATAAATATAGTATGGGAAAAATTATAGGAATTGACTTAGGAACGACCAACTCTTGCGTTTCGGTAATGGAAGGTAACGAGCCGGTTGTTATAACAAACAATGAAGGCAAACGCACTACTCCTTCCATAGTTGCATTTGTGGAAGGTGGAGAGCGTAAAGTAGGAGATCCTGCAAAACGTCAGGCAATTACAAACCCAACAAACACAGTTTATTCCATAAAAACTTTTATGGGAGAAACTTATGACCAGGTACAAAAAGAGACAGCACGCGTATCATATAAAGTAGTAAAGGGTGATAACAATACACCTCGAGTTGATATTGATGGTAGATTATATACGCCACAAGAAATTTCTGCAATCATTTTGCAAAAAATGAAAAAAACCGCTGAAGACTATCTGGGTCAAGAGGTGAACGAAGCCGTTATTACAGTTCCTGCCTATTTTAGCGATGCTCAACGTCAAGCTACAAAGGAAGCAGGTGAAATTGCTGGATTAAACGTTCGAAGAATTGTAAACGAACCTACTGCTGCATCATTGGCATATGGTTTAGACAAGAAACACAAGGATATGAAAATTGCGGTTTTCGACCTTGGAGGTGGAACATTTGATATTTCAATTCTGGAATTAGGGGATGGCGTTTTCGAAGTAAAATCCACCAATGGTGACACTCACTTAGGTGGAGATGATTTTGACCACAAAATTATTGACTGGTTAGCCGAAGAGTTTTTGAAGGACGAAAACATCGATTTACGCAGAGACCCAATGGCTTTGCAACGTTTGAAAGAAGCTGCTGAAAAAGCAAAAGTTGAATTATCAAGCGCTACAAGCACAGAAATCAATCTACCTTATATTATGCCGGTTGATGGAATACCAAAACACTTGGTAAAAACATTGACGCGTGCAAAATTTGAACAATTGGTAGACGGATTATTGCAAAAATGTGTTGGCCCAAGCAAGGAAGCTATTAAAGATGCAGGTATTTCAGTATCTGACATTGACGAAGTAATTTTAGTGGGTGGTTCAACTCGTATACCTGCAGTACAAGAGATGGTTGAAAAACTATTTGGTAAAGCTCCTTCAAAAGGTGTAAATCCGGACGAAGTAGTAGCAATTGGTGCAGCCATTCAAGGTGCGGTTTTGAGCGGAGACGTGAAGGATGTATTGTTATTGGACGTTACTCCACTTTCATTGGGTATAGAAACAATGGGCGGTGTTACAACCAAACTTATTGAAGCTAACACTACAATCCCAACTAAGAAGAGCGAAACTTTCTCAACAGCATCTGACAATCAACCTTCGGTACAAATTAATGTATTGCAAGGAGAAAGAAGCATGGCACGCGATAACAAGCAAATTGGTGTATTCAACCTTGACGGTATACCACCGGCACCACGTGGAGTTCCACAAATTGAAGTTACATTTGATATTGATGCCAATGGTATTTTGAATGTTTCGGCCAAAGATAAAGCAACCGGTAAAGAACAGCGTATCCGAATTGAAGCTTCTTCCGGATTGAGCGAAGAAGAAATTAAACGCATGAAAGATGAAGCTGCTGCCAATGCGGAGTCAGACAAAAAAGAAAAGGAGAGGATTGATAAACTGAACCAAGCTGACTCATTGATTTTCCAAACGGAAAAACAATTGAAAGATTTGGGGGATAAACTTCCTGCAGATAAAAAAGCTCCTATCGAAGCTGCTTTAGAAAAACTAAAAGAAGCTCACAAATCGCAAAATATTGAGGGTATTGACGCTGCTACAGCAGAATTAAATACAGTTTTCCAGGCAGCATCGCAAGAGATGTACAATGCGCAAGGCGGTCAAGCCGAAGGAGCACAAGGTGCACCAGGTGAAGGTCAGCCCGGACAAGATCAGAGTAAATCTGATGATGATGTAACTGATGTAGACTTCGAAGAAGTGTAAACGACAAATTATCATAATCAAAAATTTAAAAAAACCGCTGAGATTAAAATCTTTAGCGGTTTTTTTGTTGAAGCTACTCTGGGTGCAACTTCGAGTCGCACCCAGAGTTGAAGGCTTCAATCGCACACAGATTTAGAAAAAGTAATTTACTCCAATTGTTAAACCATCTTATCAATATTCGGTCTTAAGAGTAAACAGAAACGATAAACCCTTTAAAAACTACAGATATGAAAACGCTAAAAAAACTCAGCATCGTACTAATATTAGCAGCACTAACATCCTGCTATAGCGAAAGAGCGCTGGTGAATGCGCAGAACAATGTTCAAATTTCATTTCAAACGTTTTACAATGAATTGTCTCCTTACGGAGATTGGGTAGAAGATTATGACTACGGGTATTTGTGGGTTCCGCACGTACACCGCAATTTTCATCCCTACGCAACCGATGGTTATTGGACAATGACCAACTACGGAAACACATGGGTTTCTAATTACTCATGGGGCTGGGCACCTTTCCATTACGGAAGATGGCTGTATGACGACTACTTAGGTTGGGCATGGGTTCCCGGATACGAGTGGGCACCGGCATGGGTATCTTGGCGAAGTGGTGGAGGATATTATGGCTGGGCGCCAATGGGTCCCAGAATGCAAATTAGTCTTTTTGTGGATATACCTTATTCTTACTGGGTATTTTTACCTCAGAACCGTATGTACGGACCTTCAATGCACAGATATTACAGCAACAGAGGTAGAAACGTAAATATATATCATCAAACGAATATAATAAACAACACCTACGTTTATAATAACAACAGATTTTACAGTGGTCCCAGCAGACGAGACATCGAGCGCGAAACAGGAAGAAGAGTAAGCGAAAGAAGTGTGACAAATTCGGGAAGAGCTGGTAGAGCTACAGTTGACAATAGAACGGTAAGTATATACAGACCCGAAGTAAACAGAAGCTCAGGAAGAAGCGAACGTCCATCTGCTGTAACAAACCGTTCAAGCGTAAACAGAACAACCAGTAATTCTAGCTCAGGAAGAGTAACAACTACACCTGACAGAAGCACGAATGTAGACCGCAATACGAACACTACAACTACTCCACAAACACGGAGAAATAGTACAGTGAACCGTTCAACGGAATCACAGTCGACATCAACGCGCAATAGCAACAGAGAAGCGGTAAATCGTTCTACGACACAAGAGCCTACTCGAAATAGCAGCGAAGCTGTAAGTCGTTCAACACAAAAACAACCTGTGAGAAATAGCAGTGAAGCTGTGAACAGAAGCCAAAACAGCTCTAATTCAACACAAAGAAGTAGTGGAAATGTAAACACTCAAAGAGCGACGAATCAAAATACCCGTAGCACTACCAGCAGATCAGCTGTAAACACTACAGCTCCTGTACGTTCCACAAGCGCAGCTTCTTCAAGTAGTAGAAATACAAGTGTAAGTTCAGCTCCAACAAGAAGCACTTCAACGAGGAGTTCCTCGGCTAACAGATCAGGAAGCACCGAACAAGCAAGCAGTTCACGCTCATCGTCTACACGAACAAGCAGAACCAGATAGAATGTGATACAAAATATTACGCTAACAAAAGAGGTTGTCTGTATAAAACAAACAACCTCTTTTTTTTATTGTCAAAATTAGCAACAAGCTAATCCTTTTTACTTTTCAAATATTCCTGATACTCTTCTACCCTATTTAGCAAAACTAACCGCACGCGTCTCGCGTATAACAGTTACTTTCACCTGTCCGGGGTAAGTCATTTCTGTTTGAATTTTATGGGCAATTTCGTTTGATAATCTTTCTGTCGCATTATCATCAATTTTATCGGCTCCCACAATTACTCTTAGTTCACGACCTGCTTGAATAGCATAAGTTTTAAGCACTCCCGGATATGAAAGAGCAAGCTGTTCCAAATTGTTGAGACGCTTTATGTAAGCTTCCACAATTTCTCTACGAGCACCTGGCCGTGCACCCGAAATAGCATCGCACACCTGAACAATGGGAGCAAGCAAAGTTGTCATTTCCACCTCATCATGGTGAGAACCAATTGCATTACAAATATCCGGTTTCTCTTTATACCTTTCGGCAAGCTTCATACCTAATATTGCGTGTGGCAATTCGGGTTCATCGTCCGGAACTTTCCCTATATCGTGAAGTAGTCCGGCACGTTTGGCTTTTTTTGGATTCAAACCTAATTCAGCAGCCATTATTGCACACAAATTAGCTGTTTCTTTGGAGTGTTGCAAAAGGTTTTGACCATAGGAAGAACGATATTTCATTTTCCCAACCATACGAATCAGTTCCGGATGCAATCCGTGAATACCTAAATCTATGGCAGTACGTTTTCCTGTTTCAATAATTTCGTCATCAATTTGCTTTTTCACTTTCGACACCACCTCTTCAATCCTTGCAGGATGGATGCGTCCGTCGGCAACTAATTGGTGCAACGATAAACGCGCAATTTCACGCCTCACCGGGTCAAATGCTGAAAGAACAATAGCTTCGGGTGTATCGTCCACAATTATTTCAACACCCGTTGCCGCTTCCAGAGCACGAATATTTCGTCCTTCACGTCCAATAATTCTACCTTTTATCTCATCCGAATCAATGTGAAAAACCGTTATGGCATTTTCGATGGCAGTTTCTGTAGCAACGCGTTGTATGGATTGAATAACAATACGTTTTGCTTCTTTATTAGCCGTAAGCTTTGCTTCATCAATAATATCGTTGATGTAGGATTGTGCATTGATTTTTGCTTCCTCTTTCAACGAATCTAATAATTGCTCTTTTGCTTCATCAGCAGAAAGACCTGACACAGTTTCTAATTTCTCTACGGCCGCACGATGCGTTTTCTCTAATTCTAAAATGCGCTTATCAACTAATAAAAGTTGATTATCCAGAGTTGCTCTGATAGCATCATTTTCCAATCTTTTCTTATTAACTTCCTGTTGTCGCTGATTTAAAGTAATCTCTCTCTGCTTAAGCTTGTTTTCATTTGCTTGAAGCTGACTGTTTTTATTGTTTATCTGCTTCTCGGCCTCAGAGATTTGTTTTTCGGCTTCTGATACTTTTCTCTCAGCATCTGATTTCATTTGAAGAATTTGTTCTTTTACTTCCAAAAGTTTGTTCTTCATGACTACTTCGGCATCTTTTTCCGCATCACTCACAATCCGTTTGTATCGTGAGTTAGCAGAATATCCGGCAAAGTACCACATAATTGCGGCACCTATTAGTAATCCGACAATTCCTATTACTATTTCCATATTTTATTTTTTAATAATTAATTGAGAGCTCCTTGTCTTTACAAAGAGCTGATATCTTTATATAGTCTTTGCAAGAAAACAATCATAAAGAAGCATTTTCTTGTAGACATTATGTGCAATCTATACGAATAGATCAACGCTTTAAAATAAAAAAAGCACACGCTTGCATTTTCTCTAAAATGCATCACGGGTGCGTTTGTAGCGTATTCTCAACTGAACGAAAAACTATCTCAATCTATTCTTTTCCCAAGTATTGATCTAACTCCATTATAAGCGAACTTATTTTATCTTCGTAAGGCTGCGTATAATTATTTTTACCTAACGTAAAATTCTCAACCAACACCTGTATGGCTGTCATAGCCATAAAATCCTGCGAAATCAAACCGGAAGAATCACCGTATGTGACCCTGTACTGGTTTATTTTATTATTTATTTTTTTGGCGGCGTCACGAAAAGCTTCCTCTTCCGATCTACGGATCTTTATGGGATATTTTCGGCCATCAATAGTCAATGTTAATAAAAATCGTTCTTCGTTTTTCATAGTTTATCCATTAGTTATTTATTCAACAAACCAATGCATTTATCTACTTCTCGCACCAATTTTGATAGTTTACTTTGAGCTGTTTCTACATCCACACTTGCTGCTGTGATGGTTCGAACAGTTTTCAAATTATCATATTTTTTGTTCATCAAACCAAGTTCCTTCTTTGCCTTAATTAATTCCTCTTTTTTTACAACAAGTTCGTTTTCAAGCCGATTATTCTCTTGCTTTAGTTTGTTGCACAAGAGCATAACCTGCTTAACCCGCACTTCTAAATTGATCAGCAATTTGGTTCGATCTTCAATCATATTGAAACAAAAATTCACGCAAATATACTCATAGAAAACGGTTCATCAAAATTATTAATGCTAAATTTTAGGTCAAATAAATTAATTATTTACTTTATATTTTATACCTTTATTCTTTAGAAATGAATAAAATAATGATTTATTAAAAATGATCTCTATCTCCATTAACCCATTAATCTACAATGCATGTCCTCAATTTGTATCGGCTCAGCTTGAGTGTAGTGTAAAAAACAGCGAATTTAACAAAGACCTATGGACTGACATTGAGATCTTTATCAAAGAATTTAGGCAAAAAAGTAAAATAAAAGATATCAATAAATTTCCTCCAATTTTGGCAACGCGAAACACTTATAAAAAATTAGGAAAAGACCCAAATCGATATCGTCCGGCTGGCGAAGCATTGCGCAGAAGAGTTATAAAAGGTGCGGAACTTTACAAAATAAACACCCTTGTAGATGCCATAAACTTAATATCTCTAAAAACAGGCTATTCCATTGGTGGATTTGATGCTAACCTTGTGCAAGGAAGTTTGGAGTTGGGAGTGGGACAAAAGGATGAAAAGTTTGAAGCAATAGCACGCGGGTTTTTGAACATTGAGGGTCTTCCGGTTTATCGTGATTCTGTGGGCGGAATTGGTACACCCACCAGCGACGAAGAGCGCACAAAAATTAGTTTGGAAACCAAAAGACTTTTAATGCTTATGAATGCTTATTCGGGAAAGGAGGGATTAGAAGAGGCGATAGAATATGCGATACAGATATTAAAGAAATATGCGGGGGCGGAGGATATTGAGGTAAGGATTATTGAGCGGTAGGGACATATTGCGATACGCCATAATAAACATACCAATTAATCCTCAAACAATTCACCCATAATCCACAATTCAGATACACTTTCTTATCTCCTATTCATTTCTTTTTGTATTTTAGTGGAAATATTCTCTGAATACAACTATTTTCGTTGATTATTTATTGAAAGCGAACTTGAAGCTGACTGAAGTGTTATATAAGGTCAGTCTGAAATGAATTGCAGTATAAAAGAAAATGAATAACAAAAATTGTTGCAGCTTAAAATTTAATACAAAATATGGACGATTTTTCATTTGTTGGTAACAGCGATATAGCATCCATTGAAGAGCTTTATCGAAAATACTTAGAGAATCCGGAATCTGTGGATGCGAGTTTTACTCACTTCTTCAAAGGGTTCGATTTTGCCATGAAAAATTTTCAGCCGGTGGCCGGACAAGTCATCAGCAAAGAATTTAACGTAATTAACCTTATCCATGGCTATCGACAGCGAGGTCATTTTTTCACAAAAACAAATCCGGTACGTGCCCGCAGACAATATACTCCTACTTTGGATATTGAAAACTTTGAACTGGAGAAAAACGACCTCGATACAGTGTTTGAAGCAGGCACTCAAATTGGTATTGGTCCCGCAAAACTAAAAGATATAATTGCTCATTTAGATGAGACTTATTGTCAATCAATAGGTGTGGAATATCTGTATGTTCGTCGTCCTGAAGTGGTAGAATGGTTGAAAGAGAGAATGGAAACCACTCGCAACCAACCCAATTACGATGACCATCAAAAAAAGAACTTTTTTCATCAATTAAAACGAGCCGTAAGCTTCGAAGATTTCATTCATAAAAAGTTTGTAGGTCAAAAACGTTTTTCTCTGGAAGGAGGCGAATCATTGATAACAGGATTGTATTCTTTCATTCGCAAAGGAGCCTCGATGGGTGTCGAGGAGTTTATAATTGGAATGGCACACCGGGGCAGACTCAATGTGCTTACCAATGTATTGGAAAAACCTTATCGCAATGTCTTCAAAGAATTTGTGGCACAAGAATATGACGCAAGCGTTACGCTGGGCGATGTGAAATATCATCTTGGGTTCAGCAAAAGAGTAAAACTCGAAAATGAGAAAGAAGTCAATCTCGCTCTACTACCCAATCCATCGCATTTAGAAGCTGTTACACCTGTAGCAATAGGACTTACGCGCTCACGTATTGAGCATGCCTACGACAATGATTACGATAAAGTTGTACCCATTATTATCCATGGCGATGCAGCCATCGCCTCGCAAGGAGTGATGTATGAAGTGGTGCAAATGGCTAAACTCGATGGATACAAGACAGGTGGAACTATACATGTTGTAGTAAATAATCAGGTAGGTTTCACCACCAATTACATTGAAGCTCGCTCAAGCACCTATTGCACAGATATTGCTAAAGTTACACGCAACCCTGTGTTTCACGTCAATGGCGATGATACAGAAGCTGTTGCCTATGTGTTTGAACTGGCTATGGAATATCGACAGAAGTTCAACACTGATGTGTTTATCGACATTCTTGGCTATCGCAAATATGGTCATAACGAGGGCGACGAACCCCGATTCACACAACCACTACTCTATAAAACAATAGCCAAACATCCTACTCCGTTAGAGATATATGCTGCTCAGTTGCAAAAAGAAAAAGTGCTTTCGTCAAAAGAAGCTCGCAAACACATTGATGAATTTACTGATCATTTGGAAGAGGAGCTGACAGCATCCAAGGAAATAGACAAAGTAACTATTCCTCGATTTATGCCCGAATTGTGGTCATCATTCCCATTTCCCGAAGATGATGATTTCAAGCATACTCTTGCAACGGGAGTTGACAAAGATACAATTGACCGATTGTGGTCTCATATGAATTATGTGCCCGAAAATAAGTTGTTCTTCTCTAAAGTGCACAAGATATTGAACGATCGCCAAAAAATGTATGAAAGTGGTAAAATTGATTGGGCTATGGGGGAATTACTCGGTTATGCCACTTTAATTAACGATGGACATCCCGTTCGATTAAGTGGACAGGACAGTGAGCGAGGCACTTTTGCTCATCGACATGCCAGTTTTGCACAAGAAGATGTGCGCGAAAGATATATGCCACTACGCGACTCTGCCGAGTTTAAAGCTCCTTTCACTGCCTACAACTCTCCTTTGTCTGAGTATGGAGTATTGGGCTTTGAATATGGTTATGCACTGGGTGTTCCCAATGGTCTCACCATCTGGGAAGCACAGTTTGGTGATTTCCACAACGTTGCACAAGTAATAATTGATCAATACATTAGTTCGGCTGAAGAAAAGTGGGGTATTCTAAACGGATTGGTACTGTATCTTCCTCACGGATATGAGGGGCAAGGTCCTGAACACTCCAGTGGTCGAATTGAACGATTCTTAACCATGTCGGCGCGCAACAACATGCAAGTTATGAATTTAACAACACCCGCCAACTTGTTTCATGCATTGCGTCAGCAATTGATGCGCAATATCAGATTGCCAATGGTGGTATTTACACCCAAAAGCTTGTTGCGCCATCCCAAATGTATTTCAACCATATCAGATTTGGCAGATGGACAATTCCAGGAAGTAATTGATGACAATGATGTAAATATAGATAGCGTAACAAGACTGGTATTTTGCACAGGCAAAATATATTACGATTTATTGGAACGCAAAGAAGAACTGCAAGCCCGGAATGTAGCTATAATTCGCATTGAACAGCTATATCCTTTTCCTGAAGAGAAAGTTGCAGCCATTGCCAAGAAATATTCTTCGGCACTAATAACACTTTGGGTACAAGAAGAACCTGAAAACATGGGAGCATGGACATACATTCACAACAAGATGTCTGACTACAACATAGTGCCCATAGCACGTCTGGCAAGTGCAAGCCCGGCAACCGGCTTAGCAAAACTGCATACGGTGGGTCAAAACGAGATTATCAATAAAGTATTCAAAGGTTGTCATTGCAACAAAAAGTTGCCCTATTGCAACTTAGACTGTGTGGAAGGCAAGAGCCGTGAAGAAATATTGAAACAACATTATTACTTTAGTAATCCGCCACGATTTTCAATATAATTAGCCTTTTTTTAGATGAAAATATTTTAATCAGTTAACATAAACAATATGATGATAGAAGTAAAAGTTCCTTCTCCTGGAGAATCAATAAACGAAGTTGAATTAGCTACATGGTTAGTTAAATCCGGCGATTTGGTACACAAAAATCAGGAGTTGGCTATGATAGAATCTGATAAAGCCACTCTCTCCTTGATAGCTCCCGAGTCCGGCAAAATAGAAATATTGGTGCAAGAAGGCGAAACCGTGAAAGTGGAAACAGTTGCTTGTCAAATAGACACATCTGTTGAAGTGCCCGATGAAGACAATGAAGATCTAATTGATGCCGATGAGATGGACGAAAAAATTGAAAGAGGAAAAGAGGAAACTGAGAAGAAAGAAGATAAAGCCGACGCAAAAGAGAGCAAAAAAGAATCGACAGGTGCCGATAGCGAATTGGAAGAGAAAAGTGTAACCAAAGAACCGACTACTCGCTCCGACCAATCCAAACCATCCGAAGATTTGTCAAAAGTAAAAGTTACCCCACTGGCACGCAAAATGATGGAGACAGAAAATATTAATGTCGAAGATATCATTAAAGGACTGAAAAGAATATCGTCGGACGAAGTAAGTGCAGTTTTAAGCCAAGGTAAACAAGCTGAAGAGACTGCGTTCTCAACTTCAACGCCTAAAGAGCGTACCGTTGAGCGCGAAAAGATGAGTCAACTGCGCAAGCATCTTAGCAAACGCTTGGTACAAGTAAAAAATGAAACAGCCATGCTCACTACTTTTAACGAAGTGGACATGCAAAATTTGATGAATCTGAGAAAACAATACCAACCAGAATTTGTGAAAAAATATGGTTACAAGATTGGACTCATCTCCTTTTTCTTGAAAGCATGCGCTTTGGCTCTGAAGCTACATCCAAAAATAAACAGCCAAATGGATGGCGAAGAAATTTTGCATCCCTCTTATGTTGACATTTCTGTGGCTGTGCAAGCGCCCAAAGGATTGATGGTGCCCGTGATTCGCAATATCGACTCACTCAGCTTGGCAGAAATTGAATCAGAACTCAAACGGCTTGCCGACAAAGCCTTATCAGGCAGAATAAGCATGGACGAAATGGCAGGTGGCACTTTCACTATTACCAATGGCGGCGTGTTTGGTTCCATGATGTCTACTCCTCTAATCAATCCGCCACAATCCGCAATTCTTGGTATGCACAATATTGTAGATCGCCCCGTGGCAGTGAATGGTCAAGTGCAAATACGCCCTATGATGTTCGTTGCCCTTAGCTACGATCATCGCATTATCGATGGCAAAGATTCGGTAGGTTTTTTGGTAGATGTGAAACGAATGATTGAAAATCCCGGCTCTATGTTGCATGGCGGGAAACAGGAAGGGAAGATGTTGTTGGGGTTGTAAAGTTGTAAGATGTCAGTGGCAAGTTGTAAGAAGTAAGCGGTGAGGGGTGAGTGGTTGAGTCATGACCTCAATAGCACGGAAGGATATCTGCGCCAGCTTGTGAATTGAATCTTTTGCTCATTCGCTTTTCAAAAGGTGTGCGGTTTACTAAATAGAATTCGCTTCGCAATACACGCTTTACAAAAGCGCGCGAGCGAACCTAAAAATTGTGCCCTATACATCACTCATTACATATCACCACATCAACACATCAACACATCTCTCTATAAAGGAATCATCTTCGCATCGCTTCTTATCTCTGTGTGCCTAATTTCACCACCGCTTGTGGCTACATATTTGGCCAAAACTCCAGTGGCTATTGCAAGTAACAATGTTAGCATTATAAGATATCTTGCATGTTTCAATTTTTTAAGTTCCGCAACAAATGCAA
>JAQVGF010000149.1 GCA_028696875.1 Dysgonamonadaceae bacterium | reverse complement strand
CAATATGAATCATAACCGTTGCTCTATTTCATTTTTGTTATTCAATATGATAACAGGAGGCTTCAACTGTTCGGCGTCCTCTTGCGAATAGAGTCCAAATGCCATGATAATAACTCTGTCTCCGGGTAAAACAAGCCGGGCTGCCGCCCCATTGAGACAGATTGTGCCGCTATGCGCTTCTCCTTCAATTACATAGGTTTCAAATCTTTCTCCGTTGTTTATATTCACTACCTGCACTTTTTCATAAGGGAGTATCCCCGATTCTTTCAAAAGAAAGGAGTCGATAGTGATGCTACCGGTATATTTTATGTTGGCTTCCGTAACAACACCGTTGTGCAGCTTTGCTTTTAGCATATGTAATAACATCTGTTCTATTTTCTTTTTTCTAAAATAATATTATCAATCAATCTTGTTTTCCCAAATTTTACTGCCACTGCTGCAATCGCTTTTTCTTCAACTTTTGCAATTGTTTTCAGTGAGGGGTAGGCGTATATGTTCACATAATCTATTTCTGCCAGAGGCATTTGGTTGATGTTTTTAACGATAAGTTCAGTTAAAACTTCAACACTTTTCTCACCTTTCCAATAAGCCTCCTGTACCAATTGGAGCGATCTGTTTAAAACGGCAGCTTGTTCTCGTTCCTCCTTATTTAAATAGATATTGCGTGAGCTAAGTGCAACTCCGTCTGCTTCGCGAACGATTGGACAAACCACAATTTCCACATTCATGTGCAAATCTTGCACCATTTTTGTAAGAACAGCAGCCTGTTGAGCATCTTTTTGACCAAAGTAAGCTTTGTCGGGCTCCACAATATTGAACAGCATGTTTACCACTGTTGTTACGCCTCTAAAATGAGTTGGTCGCGATGCGCCACATAAAACTGACGTAATGTCGCCCTCTACTTCCACCCAAGTGGAACTTCCGGGAACGTACATTTCTTCTGTCGAAGGATTGAAAATAACATCCGCACCTGCTTCCATGGCAAGTCGGGTGTCGGTTTGGATATCTCTCGGATAAGTTTCGAAATCTTCGGTTGGACCAAATTGTGTTGGGTTCACAAAAATGGAAACTACTACGAGTTGGTTTTCCTCTTTGGCTTTTTTCACCAATGATAAATGTCCTTTGTGCAAAAAACCCATGGTGGGAACAAAACCAATTGTTTTCTGTTCTTCGTGAGCGTTTTTGATAAAACGCTTTAGTTCATCTTTTGTGTTGATTACCATGTTGTAATTTCTAAAACACTCTATTTTGTAAGTTTGTTTATCACTTCCTCGTCTATTGTGAAAGTATGTTCTTGCAGTGGAAAGCTGCCACTGTTCATTTCATCGATATACGTCTTCACTGCTTTCTCAATGTGAGAAGAGAGATGAGTGAATTGTTTTACAAATTTTGGAGCAAAATCACTGAACATCCCAAGCATATCATTCACTACCAAAACTTGTCCATCGCAATACTTTCCGGCTCCAATGCCTATAATCGGGATGTTTACAGTTTCACTTATCAGTTTTGTGAGTAATTCAGGTACGCACTCCAACACAATTGCAAATACACCTGCCTTTTCAAGTGCTTTTGCATCGTCAAGAATCTTTTGAGCTTGTGTCAAGCTTTTGCCTTGTACCGTAAACCCGCCAAACATGTGAACCGACTGAGGTGTCATCCCAATATGCCCCATAACAGGAATTTGAGCGCGCACAATTTGACGGATCGTTTCTGCATATTCAGTACCGCCTTCCAGTTTTACAGCCTCTGCGCCACCTTCTTTCATTAGCCTGCCTGCATTTCGCACTGCCTCTTCCACCGAAACGTGATACGACATAAACGGCATGTCCACTACAACCAACGCACGTTTTGCTCCGCGATTAACAGCCTTTGCATGATAGATCATATCGTTCAGAGTCACCGATATTGTGGAGTTATTACCTTGAAAAACCATCCCCAGCGAATCGCCAACCAAAAGTGAATCTACACCTGATTCATCCAGAATTTTCGCCATAGAATAGTCGTATGATGTAAGCATACTGATGGGTTGTTTTTTTTCTTTGGCTTCTTGAAAAGATTTTATTGTAAATTTTTTATTCATCCTTTTTTTTCTTTTGGTGAGATTGATATATTTCTATGGATTTTTTTTTAGATACACAGTTAACTCATAACAATCTCCTAATAATGAAAACTACACGATGCAAAAATACGATTTATATTTTAACATTGGAAATAAATTGACTGAGGGGGGATGAGGAGTTCTTTTTAAAACAAAGATCGAGCCTATTTTAAGGGATTATTTTCTCGCAAAGACGCGAAAACGCAAAGGATTTAAAATATAAAATGCCGTGTTATAATATTACACTTCTTTGTAAGGGCATTTTTTGCTACATTGCATTTTAGCCAAGCAGATCTTTCAACCGATAATCCTGCAACATATCCATTGTCTCTTTTCCCAATTCTTTGTAAAGAATTATTTTATTGGGCATTACTTCTTTCAATACATCCAAATGTTTCACAATCGTCTTTCTGTCACCTCGCTTGATTGCCCCTGTCAGCGCATTTTTCATTTCATCATTTTTCGCAATATTTGCTAATGTGCTTTGGAGTAATGGAGCTGTTGCCTCTTTTATCTCATTTTTTGTCATACCCGATTCGGCAAACATTTCATATGCAAGATTGAGTAACGTAACCAAATAGTTTGACAACACAGATGCAGCGCAATGATACAGCTCTTTCTTATCGGTATCAATCCGTAGAACCGAGTTTTCCGTTTTTTTGAAAAAACGAAGTAAGTAGTCATCTTTAGTTTCAGATGATGTTTCCAGAGAAAAATAGATGTCACTCAATTGCTTTGCGCTTTCATTTGCCTTGCCAAAAGCCATTAAAGGGTGTGCGCTATAGGTTGCGAAACCTTTTTCCTGAATTGATTGCAATGCTTTATTAGAATGAACACCACTGGTATGTATAAAAGCTTTTATGTGGGCAGGTATATCAAGTTGTGCTATCTCTTTTGCCACAGTTTCCAGCGAATCATCTGAAACGGTGATCCAAACCATGGAACTATCCTTTAAAAGCTCCGAAATACTGCTAAAAGCAGTAGAACCTGTTAATTTGCAAGCATCAAGTGCGTGTGAATGAGTGCGACTATAGAAACCGCCTATCTGCAATCCTTTTTGTTTAAAATAAAGACTCAAGGCTGTGCCTACTTTCCCTGCTCCAATAAAAGATATCATAAGTTTAAAAGCTTTATATTATATGCATCAAAGATAATAAAATCAATGGATAATAGATGATGAGTGTGTTTTTTGTGATTTCGTGTTTTTGTGATTCCGTTTTCTCGTTGTTTGATCCGCATTATATCTGAATGTTTTTCGTCATCTTAACACCAAATAATCAATAGCCAACACCTCGTTGCTATTCCCGACTCTCGAATTCCGAATATCGCATTCGACATCTAAACCGCATTGTCCGTACTGTTTTTATATCTATATAATCTATGTAAAATGCGAGTGTGAGCCGCAATGAAGTACATCCTAACAGGTTTCAAAACACCTGTTTAGTTTCAAATTAGAACAATAGTTCAAATTTATAGTCACAGACTTAATTATATCAGCCCACTTTAGTTTTGTTCTTGAACTCTTGGAAGTTTTTGCATAGAACATTACAAGTAATAAACACCATTTTGGCGAATTAACTATTAACTGATATCTAATAGGTCATGCAAACTTGTAGGAAACCTGAGATTATTTATGCATAGTGCGGGGGGTATCGCAATGTGCAATTTGATATGCAAAGTAGGAGATTTACACGTCCCAGAACAAAAAGAATCGGAACAAACCTTCACAGGCGTATTCCGATTATTGGAAAATCAAAAAGTCATATAAGAATTAATGAAAATATAATGTGGTTTCATCAATTTATCGTAATTACTATTTGTAATAAGTCCTTGTCAAATTTCTTGTCTCAAAAGCTAATTGTATTCGGTGCTCGAAATAATTGGAATCGAAAGCTGCATTTTCGTTTTATTCAAATCGTTGTATTTATACATCAATTCAACCACTTGCTCACCCTGCCAATCTGTGTATTTAATGAAAATGGGAATTGAATCTTTACCTTCTACACGGAAAGGTCTCAAATCGAAGCAAGCAAAACCATCATACAAAGTGCTTCTTGGACTATTGTATGAGTTGTGTCTGAACTCCAACTCCAGCTGATCGGTATCAGGATTTCCATCCATCTTGTTTTGAACCATGTTGATGGCATGTGGTTTTATTCCCCCGTAATTAAATGAAAAACTTACGTTTAAATAATTATCACCAATCCAAAATTCATTCACCTGTACGGGATCGTTCCCAATGCTGTCTGCATTTTCTGCATTAAGTTCAATTACCGATTTGGTAAGTACGTTCCAGATATCGTTCACTTTTATGTAGTGATCGTAGTCGTCTATTTTATCCGATAAAATGGTGTAGTTAACAAAAACACGCTGATTCAGCTGTGGTCTGTAGTATACATCGGTGGCTGCAGGCCATAGTTTGTTACCGTTGTCTAAAAGAAGCGAATAAGTTTGTGAACTTTCTGGAACAACAGTTGCAATGCTAATTCTGAAATCGCCCAATGAATAACCATCGTTATCATTGCAGGCAAATGCGCTGCTCAAAACAACTATTATTAAAGCGATGTATTTCACCGTTGACTTCTTGCTGAACATGAGGAATAAGTTTTTAATGGTTCGTGATATTCTTTTTTATGTATGCGTATATATAAATGATGCAGAAAGTTCGAAAACGTTGCATATACATAAAAGGAAAATAGAAAAAAATGAGATATTTAACTTAAGTTAACCGTTTGGGTAGATTTTTCGAATTAAATCGGTACGATCAAGTTTTTTTAAGGAAGCGATAATCGATTTTTTTGCGGAACGTTCGTACCAAAAGAAGAATTGGCGTTGTTGTGTTTTTTCATCGGACGATTTAGCAGTATATACCCGCTCCAATGTGTACGGATGATACCCGGTATAATATATTTCGGTTGCCAAAGTCATGGGGGAAGGAGTGAAATCCTGTATTTGTTCCAATTTAAAGTTCAAGTCTTTGGTAATGGCGGCCAGTTCAGCCATATCGGCTTCCGTACATCCGGGATGAGACGAAATGAAATAAGGGATCAACTGCTGATTTAGGTTGTGTTCTTTGTTTATTTTTTCAAACTTATTTTTGAAGTGGTGGAAATCTTTGAAAGATGGTTTTCGCATCATATTCAACGTCTTGTCGGACGTATGTTCAGGTGCTACTTTCAATCGACCTGACACGTGATTCAAAACCAGTTCACGAGTGTATTCTTCCGCAGCTTTGTTAGTTGCCTCGTCTTTGCTTTTATGCAAAAGCATATCGTAACGAATGCCACTGCCAATAAACGACTTCTTTATTTTCTTTTTCGCATCCACTGCTTTGTAAATGTCCAATAGCGGAGCATGATTGGTATCCAAATTGGAGCAAATGGCCGGATGAATACACGATGGGCGTTTACATTTTTCACAAACGGACTGTTTCTTTCCTTGCATTTTATACATGTTGGCCGATGGACCGCCCAAATCACTCAAATATCCCTTGAAATCGGGCATTTCACTGAT
>JAQVGF010000148.1 GCA_028696875.1 Dysgonamonadaceae bacterium | reverse complement strand
TCTTAATTTCTCTTCACTTTTTTGTAGCTCCTGATTTTTAAGGTTTATACTTCTTGTCTTTTTCTTAATTTGTAAATAAAGATACCAAACCCATATAAAACCGAGTAGAATTAATATGATTGCTAGTATCAAACCAAAACTAATTCTTTTAACAATTAGCTCATGTTTTGCGTCATCTTTATTAGAGACCGTCGATTTATTTTCAATTTCTATAAGTTTTCCATTTTTTGGTAACTCCGAAATTTCTTTATTTAATCCGTTTGATATTCCTGTTTTGTCAAGATATGAAATTGGGTTGCAATCAAAATTAGCACTCACAAGATACCTCTGAATTACTACATTGCTTGCTTGGACCACACTTACAAATAGAATAACAATTAAATAGATGTTTTTAACCATTTAAAAATTGTGTTTTATTATTATCATCTCAAATCGACTTGCTTTGATAATGAGTCTGTTTTTATGCTTTTTAAACTTACCTATTTCATTTAATTTAGGCAATTATGATACAAAATTAGTAAATATAAAGTTTATGGCATAATAAATAGAGATGGTTCTTTAAAATAATATCTATAAGAGATTAAAATGAATAAAAAAATGGATGTAGCAAGACTATATAATTTCTTGCAAGACAAAACGCCAAATAAAGGATATCAAATAGTGGAGTAAAACTACAAGTAAGAAGTATTGATTTTGACAATACTCATCGAATGTTAATTGAATCAGGATACATACAAGAACAAGAACAGAAATCGGATAATTTATTAATCAAACTTGATAAATGGACATCTAAATTACCATTGATTGTAAATTCAACAATTGAATTAATACTAATAATTGAGTCTCCTCCGATTTGTTTACTGCCCCTTCTAAATCCCCTGAAGAGAACTTTGGCTGAGTGCTGATTATTAGGCTTTTCCCTCGTAGGGACAAAAGGTTGGAAAAGACAAATAATCAGTAATTGAGAGTTTTCAGAGTGGACTCAAAGATTAATAAATTTCGTTTATGTCTCTCTCTACCGCACAAATGTATCGTGTGGCTCATATCTCTCTGTTCATATTATCTAAAAAATAACAATATCATCCAATAAATATTTATACAAATTCCGTATAAATATAATTAAACCACGCGAGAGGACTCGCGCGGTAGTTAAGATAAATCCTTGTGATACAATCACAAGGAGGAATAATTATCCTTTTTGAGATTTCTTCAATCTCTTTTCCTGCTTTTTCTCCTTTGGAGTCTTAGCAGCTTCCTTTTTAGCACTTTTCTTTGCGTCTTGACTCTTTGCCATACTATTAATTATTAAAGCTTATTGGTTATTTTATTTTACCTTACAATTAATTCTGATGTGAAATAATTACTCCACAAACGTATTGAAAATTCTCGGAATATTTATCAATGAAGCAATGTTTTTTTTAGCGTCAAATCAGACTAATTCTCACCTTCTTAGTTTTAAGTCTCTTATTATTAGTTTTTTTTATAAGCTTCTCAGCTATTTCAGCTCGAACACCCACGTACGTAGAATCCTGTTTGATTTCAATAACACCCAACTGATTTTTATGAATATCGCCTTGCTTAATAAAAAAACCGGCTACATCTCCTTTTGATATTTTATCGCGTCTACCTCCTGTAATATATAGGGTTTTCCATTTTACGGGTGGAGCAGGGATTGCTTTTTGTTTGCCTTCAATATTGATGCTCTCCGGTGCAATTTCCTGAATAAAATCAGGCAGTTCCTCTCCTTCCCAGTGTAGTACATAGGCAATACCATTGCGGTTCATACGAGCTGTTCGTCCGTTTCGGTGGGTGAACTCTTTTTCACGTGGTGGGAGATGATAATGAAGAATAAATTCTATTTCGGGAATATCGAGTCCACGCGCAGCCAAATCGGTTGCCAGAAGAAGGTGACCTGTCCCATTTCTAAATTTGATGAGCGCTCGTTCCCGATCAATTTGTTCCATATCTCCATGAAAACACTCATGATGAATACGATGTTCCGATAAAAAATCACTTACCCTTTCCAGAGCATCCTTGAAATTACAAAAAATAATTCCGGGTTTGCTACCAATAAATGCAAGTGTTTTTACCAGAGTTTTCAACTTATCTTTTTCGGGTGAAAAAACTATTTTAACGGTTAATTCAGAACTTCCTTTCTCAATGTGGTTGATAAAAACGGGCTTTTGCAACCCTACAAACTTAGGTATGTTGGCATTGCTGGTTGCTGAAGTTAGAATCCTTTGACGAACATTGGGAAGCGCTTCAATAATCTCGATCATCTCCTTTTCAAAACCTATTTCCAGTGATTTATCAAACTCATCTAATATGAGAGTCTTAATATACTCTAAAGAAAAATTATCTCTTCTTATTCTATCGGCTATTCGCCCGGGAGTGCCAATAAGAATTGCAGGGCGATGTTTTAAATCGATCTTATCCTGCGCCCCGGAACGTCCACCATATACGGCATTCACCTTAAAGCCCGATCCCATTTGTCTGGCTACCTGTTCTATTTGTTGCGCCAATTCACGCGAGGGAACAAGTATAAGCAGTTGAATCTCTTCGCAGTTCTCATCCAATGTTTTTATCAATGGCAAAAGAAAAGCCAGTGTTTTCCCGGTCCCCGTAGGCGAGAGCAGCACCACATCCGACTTTGTTTGTATAATTTTAATTGCCTCTTCCTGCATAGGATTTAGCGCATTGATTTCAAATTTATTGAGAAATGATTCTGTGTGTTTATCTTCTGACATTTAGCTGTACTCTTTATTTATTTTAATTCGAGACTGTAAAAATATGATTTATAGGGAGTGTTTTGCTTTGCTGGCGCAGGTCTCCGACCTGTGCCCCTTTATCAACATCAACGCAATAGCGCAAATCCTTTCACGTGAGTTTTAATACTATTTCAATGCGTTACAAACGCTAAACCATTGACCCCTCGTTACAAACGAGGAGGAGTTAGTAAGCTTTTTAAGTGCAGTACAAAATGTTATATTTTTTGCACCTGAAAATTAAAACCGGATTGACTTGTTTCATTTTTTGCTGTACAAAGATACACCAAATTAGCCGGTATCAAAAGATTAAAACCGGATCGAATGTTCTCGGATTAAAATTTCAGGGTGGAAGAATTCTCTGTTTATTTTCTGAAAAAAAACAGCAATTTGTGGATGTGAAACATGAACTTTTTTGGGCTAAAAAACGTTAGTTTATCAGAAATTTATTATACAAGTATATCGTTCTTAATTTTTGTGATAATCAGTTCGTTAATTCGCTTATGCTTTAGCCTGTTTTTGCAAAATGCAGTAGCTGTTTAAGCTTAATACAGCCTGCACAATTACTCCTTTTTTATCTAAAAAGCTTTATGACTAATCGCATAAATCTTCTCGCACTGGTTTCACCTAAAATTATTACCAACAACATTCATTTTAAGAAATTAAATCATTAAACAAAAAAAACAGAACATGAATCGATCTATATTAATATTTTTTGGTCTCTTCTTCTTAATTGCTGTTGAAGCCCAGGAGAGATACATCGTAACTTCCGATAGTGTGAAGTTATTTGTGAAGGTAAAAGGAGAGGGCACACCCTGTTTATATATACATGGAGGTCCGGGTTCCGGCAGTTATTGGCTGGAAAAATATTTTGGTGATTATCTGGAAAAGCATTTTCAGATGGTTTATCTGGATCAGAGAGGGGTCAGCAGATCATCGAGTCCTGCAGACGACAATTATTCAATGAACAGAATGCTTAAGGATTTTGAAGAAGTAAGAAGCGAGTTGGGTATCCATAAATGGTTAACATTGGGTCATTCATTTGGGGGAATCCTGCAGATGAGCTATGTGGAAAAATATCCTCTTGCCAATGCAGGGATGATCATGATAAACACTACGATAAATCTTAAAGAGAGCATTTACGAAAGCTGGATTCCTAAAGCCAACGAAATTCTGGAAATTGAAGATAGTAGTCCGTGTACGGATGATATCGCACAGATCTTCAACAAGGTTTCAGAAGTCTCCGGTAAACTGAAGGAGCGTAATCTTATGTGGAAACTGGGCTACGCCAAACAAGAAAATGAAATAGAAATGGATTCTACCTTTAACGAAATACCTGACTGGAATTGGGATTTTGCATCAAGAGCCATGTCTATTGAGGATTATTGGAAGGATTACTCCTTTGCTTCTTCAGATGTAGAAATTCCGGTATTGTTTTTCTATGGAAAAACCGATTGGATCATTGGTCCGGAATATTACAAAAGCATCTATTTCCCCAATATGATTCTTTGGGGTAGTGATGTTGGACACATGCCCTTTATGGAGAACAAACCTGATTTAGAAAAAGCCATTGATGCTTTTATTGAAAAATACGATTTTTGATTTTAAGAGAAAAGGAGTAAAATAAGGTTGAACAGCACAGAGATCAAATCATTGAATCAGCAGACACTTGACAGAATAGTTGCTAAGGCTACAGCACACAAAAACATTCATGGTGCTGTTTTTCACATCCAATCAAGTGACAAAGCGTGGCGTCTTTTTTCAGCTTCAGGGAACTTATCACCTGATAGTCAGTATTATATTGCCAGTATTAATAAGCTAATTATCTCGTTTATAACACTTCGTCTTTTTCAGGAAAAAGTAATTAATCTGAACGACAAAATTTCCGCGTATCTACCATACGACTTGCTGAAGGGATTACTGGTTTATAATGGCAAAGATTATTCTGATGAAATCACCATAAATCACTTACTGTCGCACACTTCCGGACTGCCTTGTTATCTCATAGATAAAAGAGCGGACGGAAAAAAGAATATGGAGCTGATTCTTGCCGGTAATCAACAATCATGGCCAATGGAAAAGGTTGTGGACGAAGTGCATAGGATGAATCCGAAGTTTAAGCCCGGAGCAAAAGGAAAAGCTAACTATTCTGAAACCAACTTCAGGTTTTTGGGCAAAATCCTGGAGGTAGTGACCAATAAAAAATTGTCAGATTTATTGTCGGCTGTTTTTGTGGAATTAGAAATGAATAACACCTTTGTCTTACCATCTGAATCAGCCGGCAATTGTGCTCCTGTTTATTATAAACAAAACAAGATTGATATCAAAGATTACTGGAAGTCCACACATCACGATATTTCAAGCACAGTAACGGATCAGATGAAATTTATCCGCACATTTTTTGATGGCAACTACTTTTCATCTGAATTTATAAACAAACTCAAAAAGTGGAACAACATATTCTTCCCTTTCAAATATGGTATTGGAATTCAAAAATTTTATATTCCACGCATATTTTCTCCTTTCAGAGCTGTTCCTGAAATAATTGGACATAGTGGTTCGGTTGGTTCAGTTGCATTTTATCTGCCGGAGAAGAAGGTGTATATCACAGGAACGGTAAATCAATCAAGCAATCCCGGCATCGCTTTCCGTACAATGATGAATATAGTCAATAAGTTATAACAGTGAGAGAAATCGTGAAAAAGGAGGGGATGTTAATCGGGACATCATTATCCTATGGAGTTCAAGAAAAGTTTATTACATTTAAGACCCAAGAGAAAAACCTCAGGCTCATAATTGTCCGATAGTAATTAATGAAAGTAATTTGAATTATTAATCAAAACGGTCAACCCTATGTAGGGAAGG
>JAQVGF010000147.1:2748-5651 GCA_028696875.1 Dysgonamonadaceae bacterium | reverse complement strand
GATGAAAATATAGACGATGAGGAATTTACAGCCGATAGTCTTGCTAAAATGATGGCGATTAGTAAATCCTCACTATACAATAAAACCAGATCTATTTTGGGAAACACACCTCATGGTTTAATTAATCAACGTCGTTTAATCAAAGTTTCTTCTCTTTTAAAATCTACTTCGCTAACTGTAAGTGAAATTATCTTTCAAACCGGATTTAATAGCAGAGCTCATTTTTATGATCTATTTCAAAAAAAGCATGGTTGTTCACCTATTGAATATAGAAATAAGATGTTAAAATAAACTAATAGCTGCTCATTTTCAATAGATTATAATATAGCATACACAATAAGCAATAGACCGGACAGTGAATTTAAACTTATAACCTAAATTTGCTTTAAAATAATTCAAAACTGTTATGGATATTGCAAAACGATTTTCACAGAACCCACTTCTTCGTCCCTCCGATTTAAAGCCTGGTATTGATGGCATGGAAATAGTATGTCTTTTAAATCCGGGAGTTTTTAAGTTTAAAGGTAAGATATGGTTGTTGCTGCGCGTGGCCGAACGGCCAAAACAAGTACAAGGTAAAATAAGCTTCCCTGTATATAATGAGCAAGGAGAAATCAAAATTTTAAATTTTGATAAAGATGATCCACAGCTTGATGCTTCCGATCCTCGAGTTATTAACTATAAAGGAAAAGATTACCTTACCACGCTCTCTTACTTGAGATTGGTTTGGAGTGATGACGGAATTAATTTTCATGAAGATGAAAATTATCCGCCTATTTTTGGAAAAGGAGAACTTGAAACTTTTGGAATTGAAGATTGTAGAGTTGCCACCACAGAAGAAGGTTTCAATCTTACTTTTACCGCAGTATCGGAATTTGGTGTAGGTGTGGGACTTATTAGAACCAAAGATTGGATAAATTATAGTCGAGAAGGGATGATATTCTCACCGCACAATAAAGACTGTGCTATTTTCGAAGAGAAAATTAATGGCAACTATTATGCTCTGCATCGCCCCAGTAGCCCTGAACTTGGCGGAAATTATATTTGGATTGCCCAATCGCCCGATCTTCTGCACTGGGGCAATCATAAATGTATTGCAACTTCCCGACCGGACATGTGGGATTCTGCACGGGTTGGTGCAGGTGCAGCACCCATAAAAACAGAAAAAGGTTGGCTTGAGATTTATCACGGAGCCAACAGCAACCATCGTTACTGTCTTGGAGCACTCTTACTTGATATTGACGATCCATCTATAGTCTTGGCTCGAAGCATTGAACCAATTATGGAACCTCTTGAACCTTATGAACAAACCGGTTTCTTTGGAAATGTAGTTTTCACCAATGGACACTATGTTAAAGGGGATGATATTTATATCTATTACGGAGCAAGCGATGAAGTTATTTGTGGAGCAAAATTTTCCATTTCTGAAATTCTATCGTCTTTAACTTAATAATCCTCGTAATTATATGTTATCTAAACTAAATAAAGAGTACCAATTCTTCCAGACGATGCCACACAATATGCGGGTGTTGCTTATCACTAATATGCTCTACTCGTTAGTGCTACCCGTAGTGGAGATATTTATGGCCGCGTATATAATGCGCTACTTTTCCGACACAACTTATGTAGCTATTTTCCAAGTAGCCATGTATACAGGTGTTATTATAACCTCGCTTACAAATGGATTCTTATTGAAGAATTTTAAAGTAGCTCACTTGTATAGTCTTGGTATTCTATTAAGTGGACTCTCCATGGTGGGAATGATGTTCGTAAAAGATATTACCCTGGTAGGATTAATTATTTCGGGTACACTGATAGGAGCAGCATCAGGATTCTTCTGGACTAATCGTTATCTGATGGCTTTGAACAGCACGGTTGACGAAAATCGTAATTATTTCTTTGGATTGGAATCCTTCTTTTTTACTGTTTCAAACATAACAGTTCCATTACTCATTGGGGCTTTGCTTGCTTCCATTGATGGGGTTCTTATATTCGGAATGGCGTTTGATGTATATATTGGTTATCGCATTGTTACAATTATTGTTTTCGTGATAACTCTTATTGCTGTTTTCTGGCTTTCACGTGGGAATTTCGAAAATCCTCCACAAAAAAAATTCCTTTTTTTCCGTTTTGACAAACTTTGGAATAAACAGATACTTCTTGCCGCATTGAAAGGTCTCGTTCAGGGTTTTTTGGTTACCGCACCTGCCATGCTCATAATGCGATATGTTGGAAAAGAGGGAACATTGGGATTAATTCAAGGAATTAGCGGTGGATTAACAGCTATTTTAGTTTATATGTTGGGGCGTTATACAAAACCTAAGCATCGAATTATAACTTTCAGCGTCGGTATAGTTATATTTTTGATAGGTACAATTGTTAATGGAATTGAATTGTCTATGATAGGTGTAATGATTTTTGTGTTATGTAAGGTTTTCTTTCAACCCCTCCATGATTTAGCTTACTATCCTATTATGATGAAGGTGATAGATTTGGTCGCTGCACGAGAAAATCGCAACAACTATGCTTATATACTCAATCATGAGTTTGGTTTATATTTTGGTAGAGTTATAGGTCTGGGATTGTTTATATTTCTTGCCTTTTCTGTATCTGAAACCTTTGCTCTAAGATATGCACTTATTATTGTAGCGGTAATACAGTTGTTATCTATACCTCTTGCGAAAAATATTATGAAACATTCTTATTCAAAAAATATATGAAACGATTAATTTTAGCTCTGTTTATACTATTAACAGGAATTTACTCCTGCACTACTATTCATTTAGGCGATCCCGTGGCTCAAACTGTTATACTTCGTATTGATGAAATGCCGGATTTACCCCAGCCTTTAGAAATTATCAACTGGAAAAAGAAAGCACTGCAATTTGATAGTCTTGTTTTCA
>JAQVGF010000147.1:0-2648 GCA_028696875.1 Dysgonamonadaceae bacterium | reverse complement strand
TATTGTATTCCGCTTATCAAAAATTTGGAGATGAACGTTATTTAGAAGGTGCCAAAAGTGCAATCCAAACATTGGTTAATCAGGATGAAAGCCGATTTTATGAGATACTTTTGCCATTTGGTGCTTACACAGCTGCTCGATTAAATGCAGAGCATAACACTGATTATGATGTAAAAAAACTTTTGAACGACACCTTTGAAGGATGTAAATCAGAAAATGGCAGATATGGATGGGGAGTAATTGCAGAAAAATGGGGCGATTATGATGTTTCCGGACTTCAAGGAAGCATAACGGATGGAGGTGGTTACGGCTTTTTTATGAATTCTGTTGCTATGGCTTGGCCATTACTGCCAATGGTAAAATATGAACCTCAATATGCCACAGCTATTGCTAAATACATGTTGAATATGGTAAATGCTTCCAGACTCTATTATCCTGATAAAATTAAGGACGAAAATCAATGGTTGCCACATCTTAAAAACCTTACTAACGGCATTATTGGTTATGAGGGATTGCGTAAGTTTGACGATATGAATAATCCTGCATTAGAAGGAGTTTCTCCGATTGCTATTGGGGATGGGCCAAAATGGGTAGAGGGAAATCCGGAAGAATCCATGTTTAGCCTCTATAGCACCTCAATTGCAGGTGTACTGGGAGCTATTGTTCACAAAACTGAAGTGGAAGGAATATTGGCACTTGATTGCGATGTGACAGATTTTTATGCTGCAAATGATTACCCAACATTCCTATATTATAATCCTTATGATGAGCTCAAAAAGGTAACTTACTCATCACAAGTAAACGTAGATCTGTTTGATGTTTTATCAAAAACATATCTCGCAAAAAATAAATCAGGAGACGTGATTCTACAGCTACCGGCAAAAGAAGCTGCTTTAGTCGTTGTTTTACCGGCAGGTACACCTTTGTCAGTAAAAGATGGAAAGATAAAAGCTGACGTTGTTACGATAGCTTATAAATGAAATGAGAAGATAATGTATTAAAGGTTATCTACGATGAAAAGATTGTTTATAATAAATTGGTTGAATCCTTTTTTTGCAGCATCTCTTGTGCGCAAAATAAGGACAATTAAATCGTCGTTAAAAATACTTTTCCTGCTATTTCTTGTTTGTGGAAACACTAATTTTAGTACAGGACAAAACCTATCAATGAAGATAGTTGGAAACGAAAAGAACGGTTATGGAGTGGATATTTACGACGGTAATAAATTATTGATAAGCAATAAAGGTGAGTTTTCTTTGTTGATGTCAAATTTAGATTTGAGCGCAGAAGATGAAATAATTTCATGGAAGGGCTCGAGCTACAAGACAGATGGCAAGAATATTACGTTAGAACAAGAGATTTATTTGAAAGAGTTCGATACTAATCTTTCCGTAAAAGTGAATTATGAGGTTGTAAATCCCAACTTAATTAAGAAAACTGTTACTCTTTTTCAACCTTCAATTCCAAGCCTGTATTTTACACTTATTCAAAATAACATACCAGCAGTTTCACCCAAACGATATGTTACATTCGAATACGAAGATTTTCCAGGTGGCTTTGTGCATGAACTTTTCCCGGCTGCAGGCTTTGTGACAAATGAAAATATGGTCATTGGTTTCTTGACCGATGCAGGCTACAAAAATCATTTCACCCGAACCACCCGACGTCGTTTTAGCGGTCGTGGTGGTGGCATGGTTGGGATGCGAATATTGCCAGATGTGGAGCTTTTTACTGTTGCCACACAGGAGGAACAATCTCATCAGGAAAATTACGTGAGACAAACTTTTGGTCGGGTTTATAATTTAGATTGTGGGAAATCCTCCGAATTACAACTTCCTGATTTTTCTAAAGAGGGAGATGTTATAATTCAAAAAAGCGATAGCTTAATTGACATGACTATTAAATCCGATGCCAAGGCAGGTGTGACCTTCAAGATGCCTATGACAGGACAGAAAATCTATACGCTCTCATTTTCAACAAAAGGAGATGTGCCAGTTGCGGTTAAGTTGCATCGGTTTAACAACGGGGTTATTAAAGACGAATTAGAACATGGTATCAAGTACATCGATCAATTTCCTGCACATGACGACGAATGGACTGAATTTAAAGGAAGTATTCTACTACCCTATATTGAAAATGATAGTGTTCAGATGTTTATAGGTACTCAATCGGGAAAACAAGGCTCTTTGCAGATAAAAAATTTGCGTTTAGAAGAGAACCAGCCATTAAAAGAGTCCTATAACATTCTTCCAATTGGAGAAAGTATAGAAAAGACGACCTATATTTTTGCAGAACCCTGGGAATCGCAAAAAGATTTCATGATATCGGCTCAGACTCGGCTCGCCGAAGGGAAAATATTCAAAGGGAGTACTATTGAAAAAATGCTTTATGCTAATCTTCAAATGCTCACTTGGATAACTTCTGTTGATGATTTTACTCCTTTTAATGTTCCAAATATGAATTATTCACCGGACATGTATAACAGAGACTCTTTTTGGTCAATTATTTCCACTTACAACAAAGAATTAAATCTTTCAATATGGAATCAATGGGCAAAGACACAAAACACGAAAGGAGCAATTGGCACTATCATAACACCCTACATGGGTTCAGTTGAGGTAAAAGACAATGAAGCAACTATTGAATGG
>JAQVGF010000146.1 GCA_028696875.1 Dysgonamonadaceae bacterium | reverse complement strand
ATAATTGTCTCTAAAATGGTTATTTCTGTTCTAAATGGGATCTCTTCATCATCAATGCTGGATATTTTTGATTTTCTGCTGTGGATATTAAACAATCGATTTCTGAAACTTTTGAACAGATAGGAAGTTGGATTTTTTACATGTGTAAGTTTATTTCTATCTATATACAATTTATAGAACAGATCGTGAACAACATCACGACACGTTTCTTCGTCGAAACCCAGACTAATGCCATAAGACAATAAGTCATTCACATAATAATTATATATATATGCAAATGCATCCGATTCGGTTCTACTGTATAAAAACTTTCTCCAATATTCTTCCATTTAATAGTATTCCGAAATATTTTTCATCTAATTTATATAAATTAAAAAAAACGCATTAAATATTAATCTACACTTTATTTTAGTAGTTGTCTTGAAAATTATTAACGCTTAACCTCACAAAGTTATACAAAATCTTTCAAATTGTAGTCTTGAAACAAACAAAAACTAATATTTGTTAGAAATTAAATATTTTGAATTTATACGTATAAAAAATGACAAGTAAGCACCACTATTAAATAAAAATCCTTCCAAACAGTAGATTCTTTCCCACTTATTGTTATTTTTGTAACAGGATAGGTGAAAAATGATGTTCCGCAACTATTTATTTTTCTTATTACACTAATTAAATTCAAAAAACAGCTTTAAAGCAACAGCTCGTGATTCTCAAAAACAAACGTATTAACTTCGTTACCATATTTTTTATTCTAACAACTTTATTGTTAGCTATACTACTTGTTACCAACCAATTCACAAAAGATAAGGAGCGGGGATATGATAGTACAACCATACTCAACAGAGTTGTTCCAATTCAAGAGTTGGCATTGGTAAAGTACAACTACTCCGGCGTAATAGGTTACAAAGATTTTCTCAAAATTATGAGGATAAATGTTCCATTAACCGAGAAATCTTTTCTTTTGAAATACAACGGTTACATAAAGGCGGGAGTAGATTTTAAAGATATGAAAGTGGAAGTAACGGGAAAAGACGTTCATATATCATTGCCTAAACCCAAAATATTGGATACTCTTATTGATGAAAAATCAATTCGTGTTTACAATGAAAGCATGAATGCATTTAATCCGATTAAAATATCGGATTATAATGAAGCCATTATGAAAGAGAAAGATACCATGATTAACGATGCCATTACACAAGGAATCTTGCGAGATGCAACTAAACAGGCCGAAATGGTGCTCACTTCAATTATGAAAGATATGGGTTTTGAGAAAATTACAATTACTCAAGAGGTTTCAATACCAAAACCAAAATAGAAATAAAAATTATAAAATGAATCATCATGAAATTTACTACTAAGCTGATAATTTTTTGGGCATCTGTTTTTTTATTATTTTTATTGGGTATGATTTTTGTTATGATGGCCTTTGGGGACATTCACTTCAAATTCTGGCAACTGTTAATAGCATTTGTAATAAATGGGATAATACCTCCGACAATAATCACCTCTTTTTTTTATAAACGGCTCGATTATATGGAATCGGAGAATATAGAACCTCCCAATTTTAAAGGACGAAAAACAGCAGAACTTCCCTTCACGTCTAAGTCTAATTCTCCGTTTGATGAATTGATGCATAAAATTGACAGACAATATATTATTTCTTTTTCAGACAGAGAAAGAAAAGTTCTCAAATTTAGAACTGATTGCCGAATGCTTTCTTGGGGCATTGGTGGTTACGTGAATATGATAGATCCGGAAAATGTTTCAGTTGTGGTATATCCCGTTTTCGAAAATTCACGCAGAGAAGAACTCACCTTGAATCAGACTCTAAGGATTTTAAACTCTATATTTAATCCGTAGGGATTGTGCCAAACGCTTAATGCTTTATTGCGTAACGCAATCTCACAAATAACCTTTCGCAATTTTTCTGATGTGATAAATTATTATTTTACACCTCAAAAAAGAATTAATGAATTTTTTCTGAAAATAAACTCTAAATATTGGTTATATATAATAATTTTTTCCCATCTTTGAAAAATATAAGGAAAAGAGAATATTGTAATATAGATGCTTTTGGTTTAGAGTCACCGCAACTCTATCATTGCATTCAAAAATTTGATTATAGAGTCCTCTTATTCAATATTTTTTGCACAAAATATAGTATTAAACAGATTATCTGTTTTTTCTATTCCTAAGATTGAGTCAATTATAAAAACAATAGTTCAAAATTAATTATTCTGCAATAGCTTCACTCTTATTACCCAGCCTTAGAGCTGATTTAGATTCTTAATTAAAAAATAGTGCTAATTTAAAATTTAAGAACCAACATGGAAGAACAAGAACATTATTCTCAAACCAAAGAACTTTCCCCTTGGTGGAAAAGAGGGATAGTATTTATTCTGATTGTAGAGTTTGCGGTGCTTATCTGGATAACAATCGGAAATCACTACCAAGAATCGAAACCGCCTGTACCTGAAAAAGTTGTAAGTGAAAGTGGACAAGTTATTTTCACCAAAACAGACATTGAAGCCGGACAACAACTTTTTCTGAAAAAAGGATTGATGAACAACGGAACTATATGGGGACATGGTGCCTATATAGGTCCAGATTTTTCTGCTCAATACTTACATTATCTATCAATCAATGTGCGAAATAAAATTGCAATGGAGCAGTTCGATACTCAGGTATCTGCACTTAGTTCAGAACAAGATGAAGCACTTATTAGCAGAACGGGTAATTATCTGAAAAAAAACAGATATGATTACAACACGCACATTTTAGTTTACACTCCAGTTGAAATAACCACGTTTGAAGAACAAATAGACTATTGGGAAGATTACTTTCAACGCGGAGAAGTCAATCGCGGCTTGTCCAAAACTCTCTTTATTGACAGAGAAGAACTGCGACAGCTCACCGCATTCTTCTCGTGGGCTGCATGGGCATCAGTTGCCACAGGACCAGGAAGGAACAGCTCATATACCAATAATTTTCCTTATGAACCTCTGATTGGTAATGGTCCTTCTACACCGGCCATCCTTTGGAGTGCATTAAGTTTGATAAACTTATTGGCCGGAATTGGTTTAATTCTCTTTTTATTTGGGCGTTACGACTTTTTGGGATGGAAAGGCACAAGAGATCCAAAACGTCCCAAATTAATTGTCGGTACTGCCACATCTACACAACGAGCTTCACTTAAATTCTTTCTTGTAGCAATTGTTTTATTACTGATACAAACTTTTGCCGGAGGCACAATGGCACATTATTTTGCCGAGCCCGGAGAATTTTTTGGATTTGATCTCACCACCATTTTTCCATCAAACATTCTAAGGATCTGGCATTTGCAATTGGCCATTCTGTGGATAGCAACTGCTTTTGTGGGCGGAGGTATTTTCATTTCAGCCATACTTTCCAGAAAGCAACCCAAAGGACAAGTTGGTCTGATAAACTTTCTATTTATTGCCTTTGCAATAGTAATCTTTGGAAGTTTGATAGGACAATATCTTGGAGTAAAAGACATGTTGAAAGACGCTTGGTTTTGGATTGGAAATCAAGGTTGGGAATATCTGGAAATCGGTCGCGGTTGGCAACTACTGATGATCGTAGGTCTGCTAATTTGGTTTTTATTGCTCTTTAGAACTGTTATGCCAAAAAAGAATGACTCAGATAGAGAGTTAAAGATAATATTCCTTATTGCTGCTTTTTCAATTCCATTTTTTTATCTACCGGCATTTTTCTATGGCTCAGCTACCAACTTCTCAGTTGTTGATACGTGGCGGTTTTGGATTATTCACTTGTGGGTGGAAGGTTTCTTCGAAGTATTTGCCACAGTGATGGTAGCTATTATGTTCTATAAAATGGGATTGGTTGCAAGGCAAACAGCAACGCGCATCATCTATTTGGATGCAATCTTGTTTTTGGGCGCAGGTATATTGGGGACGGGGCATCACTGGTATTGGAATGGGCAAACCAATGCCTCAATGGCGATATCAGCATCTTTCTCCGCACTTGAAGTAGTGCCCTTGATTCTGCTTACACTTGAAGCATCCGACTTTGGGCGTCTGATAAAAACAAAATATGATGAACTTGGAAACAAAATCCCATTCCCTCACCGTTGGACTTTCAATTTCTTAATCTCAGTGGGAGTATGGAACTTTATTGGTGCGGGCATATTTGGATTCTTGATAAACTTGCCAGTGATAAGCTATTACCAAACTGGTACAAACCTAACTCCTAATCACGGACATGGAGCTATGATGGGAGTTTTCGGTATGTTGGCTGTGGGTTTCACTGTTTTTGCCCTACGTCAGATATCCTATGAAGAACACTGGCGGAAAATTGAAAAATATATCAAATTATCATTCTGGGGACTCAATATTGGTTTGGCATTGATGATTATATTGCAATTATTCCCAAGCGGAGTGCTTCAGTTGATTGACGTAATACAAAATGGATATTGGCATGCCAGAAGTCTTGAGTTTTCAGGTCAATCACACATAGTTGCTTTAGCATGGTTGCGTATGCCTGCCGATATTATTTTTATTGGAGCAGGCGTGTTACCATTGTTATGGGCAATATTGATCACTTACATAAATATGTGGAAATCTAAAAGGGGTAAAGTGAGATAATAGATATTGAGCCTTAAACATTAACTGTTTTTTTTACTAACAGATGGCGCAAAGTTTGGCTTTGCGCCATATTTTTGGCTGAATGTATTTGCCCTTCACCTCCTCATCATTTACAAACTGCATCTGTTTTTTCGCATGCTTAAGGTTTAATCTTTTTTTCTCACTGAAAAAATAATTACTTTTGTATAATTAAAAGAGACAGATGCAAAAAGAAAAAAATAGTATGACTCGCTTTGCTATGCAAGCGGGTTTGGGACTGGGAGGTTTTTGGGTTTTTAAATACATTTTCATTATAGCGTCTTCACAATATCCCGCTATGGGTTATGTGAATACATTTTTGAGTTTGCTAACGCCCTTATTGTTACTTTTTTATTTAATCAAATTCAAAAGTGAAACAGTTGATAATAAATTAAAATATTGGCAAGGCGTACGTGTAGGAGTACTGTTATTCCTATTTGCTTCCGTTATTGAATCAGCCATAGTTATAGCACACATTGTATGGATTGATCCTACGTTTATAGCTACAATAAACGAACAAAAGATTGAACTGGCTCAGTCTCTGGGCTTTAATGATACCATAATGGAAGAACTGAAGAAGCAAACTTCTTTTTCTCCTTTTGTTTTTATATTTAATCAATTGATAAACAATCTGTTTATAGGATTCATTTTGTCATTAATGCTGACTCCGGTCGCATCAAGAATAAATGTAGACATCAAGAATTTAAACAGATAACGTATTAATAAATTTACTTTGTATGGATATTTCTGTAGTAATTCCCTTATATAACGAAGAAGAGTCGATTCCCGAATTGTATGACTGGATCAAAAGAGTTATGATCGATAACGATTTTTCTCACGAAGTAATATTTGTTGATGATGGCAGCACCGATAACTCTTGGGATATTATTACCTCTCTGAAAAAGGAATCCAATGGCATAAGAGCCATCAAGTTTCAGCGAAACTACGGTAAATCGGCTGCTTTGCATTGTGCTTTTAAAAAAGCAAAGGGCAATGTAGTTATTACGATGGA
>JAQVGF010000145.1 GCA_028696875.1 Dysgonamonadaceae bacterium | reverse complement strand
AAGGTTTTTTTACCAAAGGAATGACTTGGCGAATTGTCTATCAGGGTATAGTCATTGGTCTGATTTCTTTGGTTGCTTATTTGCTGGGCCGCCACGATGGCGGACAAGAATTGGGTCAAACCATGGCATTTGCCGTTTTAGCATTTGCTCAACTCTTTCATGTTCGTAACTTGCACTCCAACAGAAAATCCTCTTTCAGAACAAGCATCTTCAAAAACAAAGCACTAATTGGCGGTATATTGGTTTCAGCTGCTATGATGTTGGTAATTCTTCTTTTCCCACCTTTTATGAAGGCGTTCAAATTAATTGAAATGGATATCATTCACTGGTTTTATGTTCTTGGGTTGTCATTAGTGCCTATTGTAGTAGTTGAACTTTTCAAACTGTTTAAGATTAATAGTTTTAAAGATGAGTATTAGTGAAAATGTAATTGCCAACAATGCAAAATGTATCAAAGTGCAAAGATAAAAACACAAAAAAAGCGAGTTTATCAAAAACTCGCTTTTTTAAATCTATCATTTACTCTATTAAATAAGCATTTTATTTTTAACCCGTATTATTCACGTTTATAGCTTTGCGTAGATGCAAGGCGTCGAACTCCGCTGATATAGAGGTCTATTTCAAGGAGTTTGCTGGCACAGCAGATACGTAAAGATAAAAGCGAACAATACCCAAAAATGGATATAAATATCAAAGCGCAATTAGAGTATAAGTCATTGATTACTAAATGTATAATGTTTACGCTCTTTAATTTTGATGAATAATGCGGGTTAAGACTTTTTTCTCTGTTAATGTGATCTTTCAGGTCTTTCTAACAAAGCTTTTCTCGAAAGCTTGAATTTTCCGGAGCGCGGATCGATATCCACTAATTTCACGGTTATTTTGTCGCCTTCTCTATATCCAGCATCTTCAATGTTTTCGATACGTTTCCAATCGATTTCAGAAATATGAAGCAAGCCGTCTTTGCCGGGAAGGAATTCGCAAAACAGACCGTACGGCATTACCGAGCGTACAGTTGCTTCGTACTCTTCATCTACCATAGGTATTGCAACAATACCTCTTATTTTTAACATTGCTGCATCTATCATATCTTTATTTGAACCCGAAACTTGAATATGTCCATGACCGTCTACTTCCTCAATAGTGATTATTGCACCGGTTTCTTCTTGTATTCCTTGAATAATTTTTCCACCCGGTCCGATTACAGCACCAATAAGGTCTTTTGGAATATCGAGTGTTTCAATGCGTGGAGCATGAGGTTTAAGATCTGCGCGTGGCTCAGGAATTGCATCCAAAACGTGATCCATAATATGCAATCTGCCTTCACGCGCTTGAGAAAGTGCTTTCTCAAGAACTTCGTACGATAGACCGTCTACTTTAATATCCATCTGCGCAGCAGTAATACCATCTTTAGTACCACAAACTTTAAAGTCCATATCGCCCAAGTGATCTTCATCACCCAGGATATCGGATAGAATCGCAAATTTTTCTCCGTTGTTTTCAGAAATCAGACCCATTGCTATTCCTGTAACAGGTTTCTTAATTTGCACTCCGGCATCCATTAATGCAAGTGTAGCCGCACAAACCGTGGCCATAGATGAAGAACCGTTAGATTCTAAAATATCAGAAACTATACGGATTACATATGGATAATCATCCGGAATCACCCCATTTAGAGCACGATGTGCTAAGTTTCCGTGTCCTATCTCTCTTCGTCCTGTACCACGTTGTGGTCTGGCGTCACCGGTCGAGAATGGAGGGAAATTATAATGAAGTAAGAAGCGATCTTTTCCTCTGTTTAAAACATCGTCAATTATCTTTTCGTCGAGCTTGGTTCCAAGAGTTACGGTTGTAAGCGACTGAGTTTCGCCACGTGTGAAAATAGCAGAACCGTGAGGACCGGGTAAACAATCTACTTCAATCCAGATTGGTCTGATTTGAGTAGTAGCACGTCCATCCAATCGCTTGCCTTCGTCCAATATAGAACGGCGCATTGCTTCTTTTTCTACTGCGTGGTAATATTTCGTTACCAAAGGAGCTTTCTTCAAACGTTCATCTTCATCGGTAATCGATTCTAAATATTCTGTATGAATCGCTTGAAAAGCGTCCATCCTCGCATGCTTATTAGGGTTTTGAGAAACTGCTACTTCGTATGCTTTTTGGTAACATTTGTCCCAAATGTCTTTGCGTAGCTCTTCATCTTCGTCTTCGTGGTGGTACTCGCGTTTTTCTACTGTGCCACAAGCTTCCATTAAATCAATTTGAGCTTGGCATTGAGTTTTGATTGCTTCGTGAGCTATTTTAATGGCACCTAAGAATTCTTCTTCAGAAACTTCATCCATTTCACCTTCAACCATCATTATATTGTCCAGTGTTGCACCAACAATAATGTCCATATCGGCTTCTTCGTTTTGCGAAAAGGTTGGGTTTAATATAAACTTTCCATTCACGCGCGAAACGCGTGCTTCAGACATAGGTCCATTGAAAGGAATGTCAGATACTGCTAAAGCAGCTGAAGCTGCAAGTCCTGCCAACGCATCGGGCATATCTTCACCATCGGAAGAATATAACGTTACATTTACAAAAACTTCTGCATGATAATTCTCAGGGAATAACGGACGTAAAGTCCTGTCGATGAGTCTACTGGTTAATATTTCATGTTCGGAAGGCCTGCCCTCCCTTTTCATAAATCCTCCCGGATATCTTCCGAAAGAAGAAAACTTTTCTCTATACTCTACCTGTAAAGGCATAAAATCAACACCAGGGCTTGCATCTTTTGCAGCACAAACAGTAGCTAATAGCATTGTATTTCCCATTCTGAGAGTTACAGCGCCATCGGCTTGTTTTGCCAACTTCCCTGTTTCGAGCGTAATTGTTCGGCCATCTGCCAAAGAAATGCTCTTAACAATTGGATTAATCATAATTTTTTTATTGTTTTATTTTTATCTTGAATATCATACAAAGTTACATATAAATTTTTATTTTAAAGCTTTATACTGTAATTATTTACCGAAGCGGTCAGCTATTAGCTTTCAACTTTCAGCAATCAGCAATCAACAGTCAGCGTTCAGCTTTCAGCGGATTTGAGATTCAGTATTCGGTTTTTCGAGACACGAGATTCGGAGTTACCAGTCCCGAATCTCGAATTCCGATTTCCCCCGAGTTCCGATTCAACACCTCCACATTATTTTTTAATCCCTCGTTTCCCTCTTCAAATGAGAAAAAATCTGTAAATTTGCACAATCTATTTTCATTTACACTTTAAATTTTGATTATGAGTAAGTTATTGACATCAACTCTGTTCTTAATTGTGGCATCATTGCTGCTTTTGTCTTCATGTGGCTCCAAAGAAAAAACATTTCTAATTCAGGGCGAAATCGCATCAGCCGAAGATAAAATGCTTTATCTGGAGCAGAGAGGATTGGGCGCAGTTGAATTGTTAGATTCCGTGAAATTGAATAAACAAGGGAAGTTTAGGTTTAAAGAAAAATCTCCGCAAAATCCTGAGTTTTATCAATTAAGAATAGAGAATCAGAAAATCATTTTTGCAGTTGATTCTTTGGAAACATTAAATGTAGAAGCGGATGCAACAGATCTGTTTAACTCATACTCCATTCAAACTTCGGCATCTTCTTCACACAGCGATCAAATTAAAGAAGTAATAAAAAGACAACGAGCTGCAGAAAAAGATATTTCAGATTTAACAGCTCAACACAAAGCCAAAGAGATTGATGACGTAACTTTTATGGCCGATGTAGACTCCGTATTATCGGATTATAAAACTTATGCAAGCAATTTAATACTGGGAAATCCTTCCTCTGCAGCAGCATATTACGCTGTGTTTCAGAAAATAAACGATTATCTTATTTTCGATCCGTACGACAAAAAAGATTACGCCATGTTTGGTGCTGTCGCTACTTCATGGAACAGATATTATCCCAATACACCGCGCACAAAACATCTCTATGATTTTACAATGAATGCGCTTCGCGCACGTAGGCAGCAAGAACTACAAAGTGAGCTTTTTAGTAATATACCAATTACTGAAAATGAATTACCCGATATTTCTTTACCAAATGCAAAAGGGAAGAAGGTTAATTTATCGTCGTTCAGAGGACAATATGTATTGTTGGATTTTACAGCTTACAAAGCCGATTTCTCTTTACAACACAATGCTCTCATAGAGCGTGTATACAATCAATACAATTCGAAAGGACTCGCTATCTATCAAATTTCATTTGATTCCGATACTCATTTTTGGAAAAATGCTGCCGTGCATTTCCCATGGAATGCGGTTCACGATTCGCAATCAATAAATTCATACTTGCTAAAAACATACAACATTCGCGAGTTGCCAACTGCTTATCTCCTAAACAAGGAAGGAGATTTGATTAAGCGAATTGAAAACTTTGAAACCATCGAAACAGATATCAATCAACTGTTCTAAAAGTCGAAATATAGTTTGTTTTTAAACAAAGAAAACTTATCTTTGTAAGAACAAAGAAGTAAAAGAAGAAATTCTGGTCTGTCGAGAACGTACGACCGGAATTTTTTTTCTTGCTTCTTGTACTATATATAAATAACTCATATCAAAATAAAACGAGCTTAAATTATGACACCCACTTATATGACCGAAGAAGGTTATCGTAAACTGAAAGAAGAGTTGGTGCTCTTAGAGTCGGTTAAACGACCCGAAATATCCAGACAAATTGCAGAGGCAAGAGACAAAGGCGATTTGTCTGAAAATGCCGAATACGACGCTGCAAAAGAAGCTCAAGGAATGTTGGAAGCGAAAATTTCACAACTAAAAAATATATTGGCATCGGCAAGAATGATTGACGAAAGTGCAATCGGTACTGAGTCTGTTCAGATAATGAATCGTGTAACGATGAGAGATTTGAAGACTCAAAAAATGATGACTTACACACTCGTTTCTGAAACTGAAGCAGATTTCAAGAATGCTAAAATCGCTATTAATACCCCAATAGCTCAAGGTTTGTTGGGTAAAAAAGTGGGAGATGTTGTTGACATAACAATTCCGTCGGGTGTTTTAAGTGTTGAAATAGTTGAAATATCAATCTAAAATTATTTTAAAATGGGAACAATTTTTACGAAAATAATTAAAGGCGAAATACCATCGTACAAAATAGATGAAAATGAAAAGTTTTACGCTTTTTTAGATATAAATCCTTTGACCAGAGGACATACTCTGGTAATTCCGAAAAAAGAGGTGGATTATCTGTTCGATATAGATGATACAACACTTTCGGAAATGATTATCTATTCAAAGAAAATTGCCGGCGCTATTAAGAAAGCAATTTCTTGCAATAGAGTAGGGCTCATGGTTATTGGGCTGGAAGTTCCACATGCTCACATTCACCTGATTCCTATTCAAAAAGAGGGAGATATGAATTTGTCGAACAAACGGGTTGAGTTATCGAAGGATGAGTTTGAATCCATCGCAAAAGAAATAAAAAGCAACTTCTGAAAAATAAACTCCGGTAAAAAACCAACGACGATTATCCTTTAAAAGATATCGTCGTTTTTTTTACCGCTCGCGCCGATTTATCTTTAATCGGTGTGTCGCGAAGCGAAATGTTTTTATATTTTTCTTATTCTCACTCCTCTGACAAAATGGCACTCTCCTTTTTCCAAAATCAGGTCGGCTCTGAATC
>JAQVGF010000144.1:4327-5704 GCA_028696875.1 Dysgonamonadaceae bacterium | reverse complement strand
CTGCTCCAGCGGAGCCAACAAATGTCAGGTTAGAAAGCGGAACATTGAGATGGTCAACATCAGGAAATGTACAGTCTGTAATCTATTATTTTGAAGATTTGGAAAAAGAGGGAATAGTTTTTGCTATTACAGATAAGAATAGTTATCAGGCAGGTCCAGCAGGTTATTACTGTGTTTCAACAATAAATGCCGATAATAAAGAGAGCAAACCTTCGAAAATGTTGAAGAAATAAAGAGTAATATCAAGGAAAACCTCCGCATTTAGCGCAGACTTTCTTTCATTCTTTTTAATTGTTAATTTGTTTAGGAAGAAGTATGTTGTGGTAATATGCTTCTCCTTTTATTGCATCAAGACTGACGAATATATTTGACGGTGCAGTTCCTTGAAAACTGTGGAGGATTTATTTGGAGATAGATACACGAAATTTTGCGTATCTACGAAATGCAATTATAAAGACCACCAACAAAGCTCAAAGGGTATGGAGAATCTCCGCACCTCTTCTTCTATATCTCAGTGTTCTTTATGCTTAAATAAGAAAAATAAATATCTGCGCACGATATCATCTGCAAGAAGTATTTATCTCACATCAACAACAAACAAGAAAGTGACCTATATCAAAGGTCTTATCTCTGTGTATACAGCAGGTCTTTATCGCTTCTCAATTTATCGTGAATATTGTGAGGTTCTTTTACTGCAAGAAATATCCCTCTTTTATCAAAAGCAAGGGGAGGTGTGAATTTGAATTCGCGTAATTTTGTTATTGTCACGTCAGCTACTCCTTCCTGAACAATGCCTAAGAGATCTGCAGCAGCATAAGATAAATCAATTTCTCTGCCTCTGATGAAAGGACCTCTATCGGTCACTTTAACTATAACAAAACTATTATTATCTGGGTTTTCTACTTTTAGACGAGTCCCAAATGGGAGGGTCTTGTGAGCACATGTTAAGCTGTCAGCTCTGTATATACTTCCGCTGGAAGTTGTTCGTCCTTCAAATTTACTGTGATAATAAGAAGCTTTTACGCTCTTTTGGGCGAAGCCAATTGTACTCATTAAAATAAAGAAAGACACTAAATATAATCTCATAATTGAATGTTTAAGAATGCTTTTGTGAGCGCTCTTTTTTATTGAGGCGCAAATTAACACAAAAACAACGAGCTAAAAAAATGATGTGTGGCTCATTTCCAGTACATTATTCTTTTTTACTTGTTTGTAACAACTCTCTTAAACAAAGAAAGACCGAAATTGTTTTCGATCTTTTTTAGTTGCGGAGATAGGATTTGAACCTATGACCTTTGGGTTATGAGCCCAACGAGCTACCAGCTGCTCCACTCCGCGATATGTTTTCTCTTAATTTGAGAGTGCAAATGTAGTTAT
>JAQVGF010000144.1:0-4227 GCA_028696875.1 Dysgonamonadaceae bacterium | reverse complement strand
TCTGAAGTTTTCTTCCAAAGATTAGACAAATGCTTTTTTCTTTCTCATTAATATCGTAGTTTTGTATACAAATAATATAAATATGGCTGATAGCATTGTAATTATCCCCACGTATAATGAAAAAGAGAATATTGAAAACATTATTCGTGCTGTATTCTCTTTACCCAAACCATTTCATATTCTTGTGGTGGATGATGCATCGCCTGATGGAACTGCATCTATCGTACTAAATATGATGAAGGAGTTTCCCAAACAACTTTTTATTGCACAGCGCAAAGGAAAATTTGGCTTGGGAACTGCCTACATACACGGTTTTAAATGGGCTTTGGAGCGTGATTATGCATATATATTCGAGATGGATGCAGATTTTTCTCATAATCCCGATGATTTGCCACGGCTTTATTATGCTTGTCATACCGAAGGATACGATTTAGCTATTGGTTCCCGTTATTGCGCCGGTGTGAATGTGGTTAACTGGCCTATTGGGCGAGTGCTAATGTCCTATTTTGCATCAAAATACGTTCGCTTTATTACCCGAGTTGACATTCACGATAGCACAGCCGGATTTAAATGTTACAAACGCAAAGTGCTTGAAACCATTGATCTCGATAAAATACAATTCAAAGGTTACGCTTTTCAGATTGAGATGAAATATAAAGCTTATGTGCTTGGGTTCAAGATAAAAGAGGTATCTGTTATATTTGTTAACAGACAATTGGGAACTTCGAAAATGAACACCGGTATTTTTGGAGAAGCCTTTTTTGGTGTTATCGATTTACGATGGAAAAAAATTACCGGAAGAATCAAACCTCACTTAGGAACATACTCCAAATTGGAGAATTAACTTATTTAGCAATATCTAATTCTGATCATTGGTTATTATTTACCTCTAAAAACAAGTTTTTATGTTACTCATTCGCAATGCTATCATCATAAATGAGGGAGCTTCAAAAAATGGTTCTGTTTTAATAAAAAATGAGAGAATAGAAACCATCTATTTCGATACTGTTCCTGAGCATATTATCAACCAATCTACATTAATAGAAGCTGAAGGGTTATATCTGATGCCCGGCGTTATTGATGATCAAGTGCATTTTCGCGAACCGGGTCTTACCTATAAAGGAGATATTGCTTCTGAAAGCAAAGCTGCCATTGCCGGAGGAGTAACAAGTTATCTGGAAATGCCGAACACCAATCCGCAAACAGTAACTATTGATGCTTGGAAACGGAAAAACGATCTCGCTCACGAAAAATCATTTGCCAACTATGCATTTTATTTAGGAGCAACCAATGACAATTTAGCGGAACTAAAGAAAGCAGATTCTAAAAATCTTTGCGGGATAAAAATTTTTATGGGTGCATCCACCGGAAACATGTTGGTGGACAATAAAAAAATTTTGCAACGCATTTTTGCCGAAGTGGATATGTTGATTGCAACACATTGCGAAAAAGAATCTATTATTCGCACCAATATTGATAAATATAAAAAAGAGTTTGGAGAAGATATTCCCATAATGTATCATCCACTCATTCGTAGTTCAGAAGCTTGTTATCAATCATCTGCTGAGGCTATTGGACTGGCCGACAGATACGGTGCGCGACTCCACGTATTGCATTTATCTACTGCTCAGGAGATGAAACTGTTTGATAGCAAACCTTTGATTGAGAAAAAAATCACCGGAGAAGTTTGTGTTCACCACCTTTGGTTTACCGATGAAGATTATGACCGTTTGGGCACTCGCATCAAATGGAATCCTGCCATTAAAACCCACGACGATCGCGATGCGCTTCGCGCAGCATTGACGCAAAACAAACTGGATGTAGTGGCTACCGATCATGCACCGCATACTTTAGAAGATAAAGAGGGTGGGGCGTTGACAGCGGCATCCGGGGGACCACTAATTCAACATTCTCTGCAAATGATGATGCAGCTTGCGGCTGAAGGAATCTACTGCAATGAATTAGTGGTGGAGAAAATGTGTCATGCTCCGGCAAAGCTTTTTGGAGTGAAAGATCGAGGGTTTATTCGCAAAGGTTATTTTGCTGACTTAGTATTAGTTGATCCCAACAAACCTTACACCGTTTCTTCCGATAATATTCTTTACAAATGTGGATGGTCTCCTTTGGAAGGAGAAACACTTTCTTCAAGTGTCGTAATGACTATTTTAAATGGGAAAATTGTTTTTCAAGATGGGAGAGTTATTGATGAACCTTCAGGAGAAATGTTGGAATTTGTGAGATAAGTGGGGCAGTTGACAAATAACAAATGACAATGGATAATTTGAACAGTTGATCAGTGACCAGTGAATAGTTGCTACTGCTCACTATTCACTGTTTACTGTTCGTCCACTGCTTACCGCTTTTTATATTCTTTGATTTACAAAAACACAAAAAACCGAAATCACGAAATCACAAAAAAAACAATCCTTGAGCCACAAGCGAGAATCGAACTCGCGACCTACGCGTTACGAATGCGTTACTCTACCAACTGAGCTATTGTGGCAATTTCAGTATTAATTTTACAAAAACAAAAATACAAAATAAAAATAAATAATCTCCCTTAAAGTTTTTCTTTAAGCCGAATCAACAATACATTTATTGATCTTTCTTTCTGTTGGACTTTGCTATTGCATGTGCCGCCAAAGGAGCAGTGAGGTAAATAAAAACTATTATCATAAATGCTTTTAACCATACCATTCCTACATTAAAAAATAAACTAACGCCAATTATAAGCAGTAATAACCCAAAGCTGGTAGCTTTGGTTGTGGCGTGCATTCTGCTGTACAGATCGGTGAATCTGATTAGCCCTATTGCAGCCATCAACATAAACGCCGAGCCTAAAAAAATTAATATAATCAACAAAATATCTATCATTATTATTTTTGTTTCAGATAAGTAGACATGGCAACAGTGCCAATAAATGAAATGAGTGAAATAACAATTACAATATCAAAATACATCGCTTTGTTTATTACCACACTATATACCAATATAAAACCCATGGTGATGGATGCGATCAGATCCAACGCTACAATTCGATCCCGTGGAGTGGGTCCTTTTACAATTCGTGCAAAAGCAAGAGCAAATGCTATCAATAGCATGGTAGATGTCAAAATCAAAATCAGATTATAAAACGGAAGTTCCATATTTTATTCAGTTATTCTTTTTATTTTATCTTGCATATCCTCAAATTCCTTCAGCATTTCGTCTTCTGTGGTTTGGTAAAGTACATGCACCAACATGGTTTTTTTGTCGTCGGTAATATCAATGGAGAGGGATCCCGGTGTCATAGAAACTAAGTTGCTAAAAAGCAACATGCCAAAATTCGAATTTAATGTCAAAGGAACTTTTATGAAGCCGGGATTGATCCTTAAATTTGGCGTTAATATATCATGCGCGATAATTAAGTTGGCCTCAACCAGCTTATACAAGTAGAACAGGAGGAAAGCGACAATATAATAAGGTTTTAAAATCAGTTTCATAGCATGTTTTGGTTTAAAACAGTGTTGATATAAGCTTGAGGATTGATAAGCTGATTGGCAGCTTCTACCGTAAAATGATACACCGATTCGGCAAAGAGACCCAGAAATATGCTGCCCAGCCCTAAAATAATTGATGGCAGAAAGTGCAAAAATTTCAATTTAGCAGAAGGGTGTGACGATAGAGCTTTTGTGTACGAATCCTGTGTTGGAGTTTCTTTTAGGAAAGCTTCGTTCCATATTTTCACCATCGAATACAAGGTAAGCATGGCAGTAATCACAGCCACTCCCACAATCACATATTGCCCGCTTTCAATACCGGCTTTAAAGAGAATAAACTTTGCAAAAAAGCCCGACAAGGGAGGCACCCCTGCCAAAGCAAAAGCAGGAATAATAAACAGCACGGCCAGCAAGGGACTCTGTTTCATCAATCCACCAATATCTTTGAGATAAAACGTCCCTTTCAGTTTATTTATCATACCGGCTATTAAAAAGGTGTTGGTTTTGGCTATCATATTATGAATCATAAAAAATATGGCTCCTGCAATAGATAGGGGCGTAAAAATGGCCAATCCCATAATCATATATCCTATTTGGCTAATAATATGATACGACAAAATACGCCTTATATCGAAATGTGCCGAGGCGGCCATCCCTCCAATCACCATAGTAAAACCGGCCACAACTAACAATGTATTGAGCCAAAAAAACTGGTCTTGAACAAAAAAGAGAGTGAAAAAACGTATCA
>JAQVGF010000143.1 GCA_028696875.1 Dysgonamonadaceae bacterium | reverse complement strand
CCAACAAACAGAAAAAGACCACACTCTTCAGTGCCGTCTTTTTCATTTATCTTAAAAGTAAATCTTTACTTTTTTTCTTCCTCAGTATCCAACTCATCCAACGAAGCCACCAGGTTTCTATCTCCAAAGGCTTCATTGATTCGTGCTACATTGATCCAAAACTTGTTTCCGGCAACATGTGGAAGCGGATAAATCGCTTTTGAACGAGGATACGCATGATTCCATTCGTCGGCAACCGCTTCATATTCAGGATGTGGAGCATTTACCATTACGTTGTCTTCAAGTGTAAACTTTCCATCTTCCACCTCACGTATTTCTTGGCGAATTTGATTCATTGTTTCAACAAAGCGGTCAAGTTCGGTTAAACTTTCACTCTCTGTTGGCTCAATCATCAATGTTCCTGCAACAGGGAATGACAATGTAGGCGCATGGAATCCATAATCGATCAATCTTTTGGCTATATCGGTTTCAGTAATGCCCGACTTTTCTTTTATTTTACGACATTCCAAAATTAATTCGTGCCCCACTCTGCCTTTATCACCTCGATAGACAATACCGTAAGGATCTTTTAGTTTTTCGGCTAAATAGTTTGCACTCAATATTGCAATTTTGGTTGCTTCTGTTAAACCATCAACTCCCATCATTTTGATATATCCGTATGTAATGGTTGAGACACCTGCGCTGCCGTATGGAGCGGAAGAAACAGTGTTTTGATCGGTATCACACATAACGGGATGTCCCGGCAAGAAAGGAACAAGATGTTCGGCCACACAGATTGGTCCAACTCCCGGACCACCTCCACCATGCGGTATGGCAAAAGTTTTATGCAGATTGAGATGACACACATCAGCTCCAACAATTCCCGGATTGGTAATACCTACCTGTGCATTCATGTTGGCACCGTCCATGTAAACTTGTCCACCTGCTTTGTGGATAATAGTACACATTTCACGAATTTCCGGCTCGAAAATTCCGTGAGTAGAAGGATAAGTAATCATGTAAGCTGCTAAATCCGATTTATACTTTTCGGCTTTGGCGCGTAAATCATCCATATCTACGTTACCGTTTTCGTCGCAAACAACTGTTTTTGGAATATATCCTGCCTGAACAGCACTTGCAGGATTGGTTCCGTGAGCCGAACCCGGAATAAGTACAATCTTGCGATGGTCTTCGCCAATGCTTTTTAGATAAGCTGCAATGGTAATAAGTCCGGTAAACTCACCCGCTGCACCCGAGTTAGGTTGTAGGCTGGTAGCTGCAAGTCCGGTAATTTCTGCAAGCATAGAGGAAAGCTCATCAATCATTTCATGATAACCCAATGTTTGTTCGGCAGGTGCATACGGATGGATTCGTTGTAAACCGCTGTGTCCTAATGGCAGCAATGATGATGCGGAATTTAGCTTCATTGTGCACGAACCCAGAGAAATCATAGAATGAGCAAGCGAAACATCTTTTTTCTCCAATCTTTTGATATAACGCATTAGTTCAGTTTCTGTATGGTAACTATTGAAGTTTGAATGTGTTAGAAAATCGGATGTTCGTAAAAACTTGTCAGGTAAAGTTGATTTATTTTTAAGATCATCAACAGAAAACAGTTTTGAACTACCCACTACCATTGCAAAAACTGCCATTAATTCCTGTATACGATATTCATTTGTTGTTTCGTCAATACTGATTCCAATATCGCCGTTATCGAAATAACGAAGGTTGATACTCCTTATTACTGCATTTTCGCGAATGGTATCTTGTCTTATATCTTCAGGGAGTTTTATTTTCAAAGTATCGAAGAAAACATCGTTAATTTGTTCAAATCCTAACTCTGTTAATTCTTCTGCAACAAATGATGCAACCGAATGGATGCGGTTAGCAATTTTCTTGAGACCTCCCGGTCCGTGATAAACTGCATAAAACGAAGACATTGTGGCCAATAAAGCCTGTGCTGTACAGATGTTAGAAGTTGCTTTGTCACGACGGATATGTTGCTCGCGTGTTTGCAAAGCCATTCTATAAGCTTCTTTGCCGTATGCATCTTTCGAAATACCGATAATTCTGCCCGGCACTTGACGTTTGTATTCATCTTTGGTCGCAAAAAAGCCGGCAGAAGGTCCACCAAAAAACATGGGTATACCAAAACGTTGACTGCTTCCAAAAGCAATGTCTGCACCCCACTCTCCCGGAGGAGTCAGTTTCACAAGTGCCATCAAATCTGTGGCAACTGCAACTTTACAATCAACAGCTTTTGCTTTTTCAACAAACTCGGTGTAATCTTCCACATTACCATTATTGTTTGGGTATTGAATAATTGCACCAAAAAAAGAGTTATCTAAAGTAATAGTTTTATAATCGCCTATTTCCACCTCAATACCAACATATTTCATACGTGTACGAATAACCGATATGTTTTGTGGGAAAAGTTGTTCGTCAAGGAATAGTTTTTCCACATTGTTTTTCACTTGATCGCGACTTCTCAATGCATACATCATAGATGCAGCCTCGGCGCCGGCTGTTGATTCATCTAACAATGAACTATTAGCTAAAGGAAGTCCGGTTAATTCGCTAACAACTGTTTGAAAATTGATTAAAGCTTCTAAGCGTCCTTGAGATATTTCTGCCTGATAAGGAGTGTAGGAAGTGTACCAACCCGGACTTTCGAAAACATTCCGATAAATTGCAGCCGGAGTAATGGTGTCGTACCATCCCATTCCAATGTATGAAGTAAAAACTTTGTTTTTAGCAGCAATGTTAGCTATTTCTTCTGCGTATTCTTGTTCAGAAAGCGCTTTAGGCAGTTTCATAGGTTCAGACATACGAATGTCTAAAGGTATAGTCTGATCTATTAACTCATCCAATGTAGAAACTCCAATAGCTTCCAACATTATCTTTTGCTCTTCTGAAGTAATCCCGATATGACGTGATTTAAAGTGTTCCATTTTCATAATATATATTTTATTGTCTATTATTATTTCTACTATTATTTTTGAATTCTATTGAAAAAAAGGATTGAATTTAATTTCTTTATCAACCGTGGTTGCAGGTCCATGACCGGGATACACAACCGTTTTTCCGGGTAAAGAAAAAATTTTTGTTCTTATTTCCTCTAATAGTTGATTGTGGTTTCCTTGCAGAAGATCTGTTCGTCCAATGCTTCCATTAAAAAGTACATCTCCTGAAAATATTGCATTCTCAACCTCGTTATAAAAAGCAATACTACCCGGAGAATGCCCGGGAACATGCAATACGGCGAGCTTTTGGCTACCAAATTCAATGACGTCACCTTCATCAATATATTTGCCAATAGTGGGCTTATAGTAACCATTATCTTTAAATCCAAACATAGCCATTTGGTCAGCTATTCCTTCCAGCAAAAACTGATCAGCTTTGTGTGCTTTCATTTGCAATTTAAATTGCGACTCCATAAAGTTAACACCAAACAAGTGATCAAAATGGAGATGAGTATTGAGAATGTGTTTTACAACCAAGTTTTTATCGAGAATGTAGTTCAACAATGCACGTTGCTCGTCAGGATAAAAACAAGCTGCGTCAATAACTACGCATTCCCCTTTGTCGTGCAAAACATATGTATTTACGGCAATTGGATTAAAATCAAATACTTTTATTTTCATTTCTAAAAAAGATTTTATTTGTAAACATTCAATTGTGTTATAACTTTCTTATCATTACAAAAATACGGTTTTCTTTTCACTTTGTGAAAGAAACAACTTTCTTTATGAGTTATGAGTTATGAGTTGTGGATTATGAGTTGTGAGTGAACAGTAAGTCACTAATTCATTTCACTATTCACTACTTGTCACTATTCACTGTTCAAATTGTCTCTATTCCCTTATCTCTTGCTCTTTGTTCCTTGTCTCTCGTTCCTTGTCTCTCGTTCCTTTACTAAATAGGTAAATAGACTATTTTTTTTGTTTCAAAAAACGACTCTTTAAAATACTTACTTAACGGATAGACATCCACTTTTTTTCTAAAAGGTTTTATTTCGTTTTCTAAATCTCCTCCTTTCAGGCAGATAAGCCCATTAGGTAAAGCATTTTTTTGGGTAGGTGATATGTTTTTACGTACTAACTTCTCTAATTCCGCCAATGACATTACGGCACGACTCACAACAAAATCGTATTTGCGCTTTTCACTTTGCACCCGTCGATGGATTGCTTCTACGTTTGATAAAGAGATAGCGGAAGCAACTTCGTTCACCACTTTAATTTTTTTTCCTATGCTGTCAATTAGCACAAATTTTGAGTTCGGAAAAAAAATAGCCAGTGGAATCCCCGGAAATCCTCCTCCGGTACCTACATCTAATATGGTAGTAGAATCGGTAAAATTGATGAATTTAGCGATTGAAAGGGAGTGTAAAACATGATTGATATACAAGTTGTGTATATCTTTTCGTGAGATTACATTGATTTTTGAATTCCACGATGTGTACAAATCCGACAGAGCTTCAAATTGTTTTATTTGACCGTCTGTAAGGGTAGGGAAATAAGTTAAAATTGATTCCACGGTTACGTTTAAAGTCCTGCTAATTTAGATACAATTGTATTTTTTTTCAACAGCATTTTCAGATCATTAAATGGGATGAAAATAACCGGTGCACTCAATGGGTAAGCCGAATATTCACCTTTGTTGAAGGTGTATGTGATTCCTTCGTTATCGATGAGAAAATTTCGGTTTGGCATTATTTCCTGAATTCCGAAATAGCCTAAATCTTCCAAATCGGAGATTGATTTTACCCCGTTTTGCTGAAGCAAATTATTCGCAAATAATTGCTGGAGCGCCACGTCGTATCCGGGAGTAAATATATCGTTTTCGGATAATAAATCTGCCGTCTTAAGATTGATAACATAGTTGTTGTAGGAACCATAAACGGCTGATCCTCCTTTATTATTCGATTGATTTACCTGAAAAGATAAAAGGTTGCTTTGATTGAAATGCACTTTGTTAGTCAGTGTCTCATGGTAAGAGTAGAAGCCATTTGATTGTAACTCTTCTTCATGTATTTCGTCCATGCTTTGAGGAATTAAATTTGGATGATTTTCCAAGTCGATAAGATCTTCGTCAAAAATCTTCGCATCCGTCTCATAATTCTTTACAAAGTTGTTCGCATATTGATTGATTGCTTCTTCGGGAGTAAAAGTATCGTAATTACGTCCCAGTGTAGTGCGTATGAAAAGCTGTTGAAGTCTTTTCAGATCAACCTTTGAGCTTTCAATGGGATAGATGAACTCAACATTCAGTTCGCAAAATGGATTGGAGGTGTCGTTACGTAAAAAGTGTTTTTTCTCAATCAACAGTGTATCAAACTTAATTTGATTATCTGTCGTGAACATGCTTTTACCCGAATGATTACATCCTGTAGAAAGCAAAAAAAGCAAGGCAGCAACAGTTATGTGAGTTGTAATTTTTTTCATTTACTAATACAAACTAATACAAAACGGCATAAATTATATTGCAAAAATACATTTTATATCCGTAATTCAATAGTTTTTCAGTGAAAAACCTGTTTTGATTATGATGTTGATTTTTATCCCTTTTTATTAAACGAGCTATTTTAGAGTTTCTCCACTCTGAACTTACAAATTATTTGAAGCGTTTTTATAGACCTGAAAACAGAGTCTCTTTTATAGATCTTATTCAGAAAGATAATTCAATACTTTCGCAATATAATAATTTAATTTGATGAAACAGAACAAGAGGTAAAAAGAT
>JAQVGF010000012.1 GCA_028696875.1 Dysgonamonadaceae bacterium | reverse complement strand
GCTATAACGGCTGCCATATTATATTTTACGCCACTCTACTTACGAGGATATGCTCAAAGTTGGGAAATTTTAATTTTTGTGGTCGGATTAATACTCATCGTTTTTGAGATATTCGTTGTTCCGGGTTTTGGTGTGACTGGCATCAGTGGAATCTTTATGGTTGTTGCCGGACTCTTTTTGGCTTTGGTAGGAAATATAAATTTCAATTTTGAAGATATACCGGTATATAAATTTAACCAAGCTCTTTTGACTCTTATCTCAGGCTTGGGTTTTGGTGTAGGACTCGTAATTTATCTGTCCAGTAGGATAGGACATCGAGGAATTTTAAAAAATGTAGCTTTACTTGCCGATCAGGAAGGATATTACTCTGTACCGATGGCTCCATCCGCGCTGGTTGGAAAAACCGGTATAGCAGCTACAGTTTTGCGTCCATCGGGTAAAGTAATTGTTGACGGAGAATATTATGACGCTGTATCCGATAAAGGATTCATAAATAAAGGAGAGGAGATTGTGGTAAAAAAATATGGAAGCTCTCAACTTTACGTAAGTAAAAAATAAAAACAAGTAATAGAGATCAAATTAAATAACAAGAAATGAAATTTGCAGCTATTATTCCGGCTCGATATGCATCGACCCGATTTCCGGGGAAACCTTTGGCCGATATGAACGGTAAACCGATGATTCAAAGAGTATACGAACAAGTGAAAAAATCGATTGCCGATGTATACGTAGCCACAGACGACGAACGAATATATAAAGCTGTGGAAAAGTTTAAGGGGAATGCTATTATGACTTCTCCGCTTCACAGAAGCGGTACAGACCGATGCAATGAAGCATACGAAAAGATTGGGAAGACGTTTGATGTAATTATTAATATTCAAGGAGACGAACCTTTTGTTCTCCCGGAACAAATTGATTTATTGAAAGCTTGTTTCGCAGAAAAGGATGTTGAGATTGCAACCTTGGTGAAACCATTTGAACCAAAGGATGGCTTGGATGCTTTAAAAAACCCATCCACTCCCAAAGTTGTACTATCTAATCAATCCGAAGCAATTTATTTTAGTCGCTCCGTTATCCCTTTTTTAAGAGATTTGGCACAAGAAGATTGGTTAACGCAGCATTGTTTTTATAAGCACTTAGGTATTTACGGCTATCGCCCCGATGTGCTTAAAAAAATAACAAACCTTCCTGCGGGGATACTTGAAAAGGCGGAATCTTTGGAACAACTACGTTGGATAGAAAACGGATACAAAATTAAAGTAGGCATCACTACGGATGAAACCGTTGGAATTGATACTCCGGAGGATTTAAAGAATGCTTTAAAATATATGACAGGAGAATAAATGAGCGAAAATTATATCTCTGCTTAGTATTTAAAATAAAGAAAGCCTCAATTGTAATAATCGAAGCTTTCTTTATTTTCTCGCTTTATAACTCTTTATTGTTTTAGACTTTCTAACTGATCACCATAAGCTGCTTTTTTTGCAAATAAGAAAATAAAATAAGGAACAACTAAAAGGACAATCATCCAAATGATGTTTCCGACTTTGGTGTTTTTCAGATTATTTACAAACATATGACCTAAGAAACCCTCAATAACTATCAATAAACCAATTAACAGAGTTGTATTTGATGTACTTCCTTGTAAAAATGGAATAACTAAAATTAGTACGCCGATAATCATGACCAGCACTCCGATGTATTTAGCAAATTCTTTCATGTGTTTATTTTATTATTATGATTTGATTTCGTAACACAAATAAACACAAAATTCAACACATAAAGAAATATTTCTTGAGAAAAAATCGGTTTACGGTCAAAAAAAAGCTTTTCGTCAAAAAACGGATGGTAATTGTGTGGATAATCTTCTTAAATAGTGTAATTTTGTGGTAGCCATTATTCATCTTATATGCTATTCAGTATGAAACGTTTTTTCAGTTTTCTTTATCAATGGATCATTTTCACACCAATTTTTATAGTCATTACCATAATTACTACCAGCATAATGATTATTTTTAGTTCAATTTTTGGCAATAGATTTTGGGGATATTATCCCCCAAAATGGTGGGCGAGACTTACCTGTTGGCTCGCACTTTGTCGCGTGAAGACTTCCGGCCACGAGAATCTGCAGAAAAACACTTCCTATATATTTATTGCAAATCATCAGGGTGCATTTGATATTTTTTTGGTGTATGGTTTTTTAAATAAAAATATGAAATGGGTTCAGAAAGCTACTCTTCGAAAAATTCCTTTTGTTGGTAAAGCTTCTGAAATAGCTGGTCATGTTTTTGTTGACAATACAAGTATTGCTTCCCGAAAAAACACAATAATTCAAGCGAAGAAAGAAATTGTTGGAGGTATATCGATGATGATGTTTCCGGAAGGGGCAAGATCGAAAGACGGAAAATTACAGCCATTCCGTCGCGGCGCTTACCGCATAGCTATGGACATGGGGCTTCCCGTAGTTCCCATAACCATAAATGGTCCTTTTGATGTGCTAAAAGTAGACAGCTTGCGATTGAATCCGGGGAAATTGGAATTGATTATTCACAAACCAATTAGAACAGATAATTTGGAACAAAAAGATTTACGCGGATTAATGGATGAAACCAAGGAGATTATTTATTCGGGATTGTGGGAAAAGTATAAGTAAAATAGGGTAGTACATCGTTTTTTACAATAACGTCTCCTTAATCAGCAAATAAAAAATTTAGTATTTACAGAATTGATGAAATTGCTTTCTATTTATAAAAGTGAGCTTTTCTTTGTAAATAAATGTTTGTCGGTATGTTGAAATAAAATTACAGAAGTATTTATTAGTTGAAATTAGATTCCAATGAGAAGTACCAAACATCTATAAAATAAGAAAGGTTGCCTCACGACAACCTTTCTTCATTGTTAACCTTAAATCTAATACCATGAAAAACACGATGCAAAGATAAGAGACTGATATGACAAATCCAAATATATTAGTGGCTAATCTTCACCTATTGGTTTTTGTTCAGAAAAAATATTGTAAATGACTAAAGGTGTGATGACTGTAAGATTTTTTATCGTGAAACTGCCGAGCTTAATACGAGCAATGCGGATTGAATCCGCATTGTGGATGATATGATGTGCATGATAATGGAGAGAATAAAAACTTACTATATAACTAAAATTTATCTAACTATATATCAGAGCTTTTTTTGATATTTAATAAATAAATCTTTCGCTCTTTCAGAGTTCTTGTTTCTGTAAAATACACATACACAGGGTGTTACCCTGTGCTAAGTTCTATTAGGGCGTAAGCTTTTAACCTTTGTATTATTACAGTTGATGTTCGGTTGAATACCGTGATGGACTTAGTAAACTATGTTATTCCAAATTTAACCAACCAACCTTATTACCTTATTCTTCAATCTTTTGTTATACAATTTTAATCGAAAAAAAACTGAGTTGGAGATTTTGCGGAATGGTTTTTTTGGTAGGTAGTCAGATAAAATAAAGAGAAGTGAAATAAAAATTACAAATGTCTATAAAAAAGGAAAGGTTGTCTCACGACAACCAATCTTCATTGTTAACCTTAAATCTAATACCATGAAAAACACGTTGCAAATATATACGTCTGATCCGACAAATGCAAATGAATTAGTGTAAAACATTCATTTATTAACGTTCTTTATATTTAGAACCTTGTATTTTTACATTTATCAATAGAATAGATACTTTTTTGAGTTGATTTACTTTTATAACGAGCTCCCAGATATCGAATTGAAAGTAAAAACACATAATTTACTTTCTAAGTGAATGTCATTCTTTTAAGCAAAGAACATCAAACAAAAAGCAGCTTTTATCTAAGTGTACCTATTAATCATAAAATTTGGATGCAAAAAAATTGAGCCATCCCCAATTAATTTTATACCATCTTCGCGTTGCATGTTGTTTACCACCAAACTGCAAAAGGAAGCGAGGTTTGCCAGCTTTTTCGTGTAAATATCCGGCATCCATAAAATCAAAATAGTTAAATCCGTTCTCTTCCGCATAATTCAAGGCATACCAAATGGTGTAAATGGTTGGATAGAGGCTTTTATAAGATTTGGTTTTTCCCCAATAATATAAGTTGTACGCAGTTTCGTTTTTGTGCAATCCGATAATGATACCTCCAATAATTTTTTTTTGATACTTGGTGATAAAGATTTTTCCTTTCTCTTTCAAAATAAAAGAGTGGAAAAAATTATCGAAATATTTATAGGGTGGAAAACGGTGAGAAAACTTCCAATTTATGTTCTTGTCAATTAGTTTATAAATTGAAGTAAGTTCATCTTTATCTGTAAGTTCCTCAATGTATACCCCTTTTCTTTTTGCTTTGTTTACTTGGTTTTTTCGCGAACGAGAAAGCTGATCCCATATTTTCCGCTTCCGTTGCAACGAGTTTTTTATGTTTATCCATTTAATAGAAAAAAATCGATTATCTCTGAATGCTTTGTATCCAAAAATGGGATCACCCAAATTACGTATCTCAACATAAAACACACGCGTTTTCATCTCTTTCACCAGTTTATCAAGCAATAGACCAAATATTTCAAGTTCAGGAAGGTTTGGCTTATAATATGCAGGTTTTTCTGACACATAACATTTTCTAAAGACAAAAGTATTTAACAGTCTGTTAATGCGCATTATGTGCCCAAAGAGTGCAGCGATAGGCTCTTCATTTTCGAAACAAACAATCATGAAAGGAGTATAATAAGGAATATCGTTATATAAATCAAAAAGAGAAGCATCATGAAAAAAACTAACGTCATCCAATTCCGGTAGATCTTTCTTATTGTAGAATACTTTTACTGTATAACTCATAGCAATTAAATATATACAAATATAATAATTGTTTCTAACATTTAACAACATAATTTGTAATTATAAATGATATTTCGCTATTGTTACCCGATATGGATAAAATGAATAGTTTTATCAGCATCATTTCTATTAAAAACTAACGACAGAGATTCTATAAAAGCAGATAAATTTAAACCACTATCTCATCTGTATTCTTTAACTCATAACAAGGATATTATCCATTTTAAATGTATATTTGTAATTACTCTTGAAAAAGGGAAGGTTTTTTTAAAATCAACATCAATAAAAGATTAAATCAACAAAAAATATTCGTAATGAAAAAGAAGAAAATATTGGTTACCGGAGGAACCGGATATATTGGTTCACACACCGTTGTGGAGTTGCAAAATGCTGGCTACGAAGTTGTAATTGTGGATAATTTATCTAATTCAAACGCAGATGTGTTGGAAGGAATTACAAAAATCACCGGCACCCGCCCATTCTTTGAAAAAATTGATTGCAACGATCTGACTGCATTAACCGCTCTATTTAAAAAACATCGCCACATCGATGGCATCATTCATTTTGCTGCAAGCAAAGCAGTGGGCGAATCAGTACAAAAGCCGTTGCTCTACTACCGCAACAATTTGGTTTCGCTGATGAACTTATTGGAGTTGATGCCTCAATTTGATGTGTCCGGTATTGTGTTTTCTTCTTCATGTACTGTTTATGGAGAACCCGACGAAAATCCGATTGATGAAAATGCTCCCATAAAACCGGCAACATCTCCTTATGGAAACACCAAGCAGATAAACGAAGAGATTATTCGCGATTATGTGCACTCCGGAGCGCCTATCAAAAGCATCATTCTTCGCTATTTCAATCCAATTGGAGCACATTCGTCGGCAGAAATAGGAGAATTGCCAATTGGAGTTCCTCAAAATTTGGTTCCCTATATCACACAAACAGGAATTAAAGTACGCAAACAACTGAGTGTTTTTGGTGACGATTACGATACTCCCGACGGTTCATGCATTCGCGATTTTATAAACGTGGTTGATTTGGCAAAAGCACACGTGATTGCAGTTGAGCGTATGTTGAAAAACAAAACTGAAGAGGCGGTTGAGATCTTCAATTTGGGAACAGGAGTGGGCGTCTCTGTTTTGGAACTGATTCATGTGTTTGAAAAAGTTTCCGGAGAGAAACTTAATTATAAAATTGTTGGCCGACGCGAAGGCGATATCGAAAAGATATGGGCTAACCCAGATAAAGCAAATAATGTCTTGGGTTGGAAAGCTGAAGAGTCTATTGAAGACACTATGGAATCAGCTTGGAAATGGCAACTGAAATTGCGTGAAAAAGGAATCATGTAAACCTGCAAAATAGTATATAGACACATATCTTGTATCTTTGCAGTTATAAAAAACTCCGATTGATGGAATCATCTATCGGTGTTTTTGTTTATTTCTATTATTATGCAATTCCAAGCACAACTTGTGCAATATTGAAGTAGATAATTAAACTCATGGCATCTACAATAGTCGTAATTAATGGTCCTGCCATAATTGCCGGATCTAATTTCAACTTCTTTGCAGCAATGGGTAGTAAACCACCAATCACTTTTGCCATAACCACTGTAGTGATTAAGGTGATTGAAACTGTTAAGGCTACTAAGACCGGAACCTGAGGCTCGAAAATAATAATTCTACCAAAGTTCACAGCTGACAATACAACTCCACACATAAGACTAATCGCAAACTCTTTTCTTAGTACTATTAGGGCATCAGAAAGTTTAATATTACCTGTCGCTAATCCACGAATAATCAGTGTTGAACTCTGACTTCCTGCGTTACCTCCGGTGTCCATCAACATGGGAATAAACATTCCCAGCAGAATTAGTGATTCTAAAGTGTTTGAAAAATTTTTCATGATTGAACCGGTAAATGTGGCCGATATCAGTAAGACCAACAACCATAAAACTCTGTGTTTAGCTAAAACAAAAACATTTGTTTCCAAGTATTCAGTTTCAGAAGGTGTCATTGCCGCCATTATCTGAAAGTCTTCAGTTGCCTCCCGTTCCATCACATCAATGATATCGTCAACAGTAATTATACCAGTCAATCGATTTTGATTGTCACAAACTGGCATGGCCAATAGATCGTACCTCTTAAACATATCTGCAACAATCTCCTGATCATCGTGCGTGTTTACAACGATGACATCTTTTTCCATTATATCAACTATCTTCTTATCGGGATCTTCCGTCACTAAAGCACGTAGAGAAACAATTCCAATCAGCTTTTCATGCATATTGGTGATATAACAGGTGTAGACAGTCTCTTTCTTTAATCCGATTTCGCGCACATGATAAAGAGCTTGTGCAACAGTCATATTTTCCGTTAATCGCACATACTCAATTGTCATTAAACTACCGGCCGAATCTTCCGGATAGTTAAGAAATTGGTTTACCAATTTTCTTTTTTCGGGAGGGATGTTTATCAAAATCCTGTTGACGAACTCTGCCGGCATTTCTTCAATCATGTCGATAACGTCGTCAAAGAAAATATTATCTACCAGATAAGGAAGTTCATTATCGCTTATTGCATTTATTATTTCACGTTGATTATCGATACTTAGGAATGAAAAAACCTCTACTGCTTTTAATTTTGGCAGCATTCTAAATAACAATAGAGCCATCACTTTATCGTTCAGATCGTCCAGCAGTTCTGCAATGTCCGCATCATACATCTCAGCGAGCTGACTGCGAAGCTCTATTATTCTTCTCTCTCGGATGAGGGTTCTCACATCGTTTTTATCTAAAACAAATATTTCTTCGCTCATTGTTTTATTGTTTTTTTTTAAGTATTGCGTCTTAATAGGTGAGAAGCTCTGTTATGCAAAAGCCAGTGGTATCCTGGCAGACACTATATAGCTAATCTTTTTATAATCAAAGACTGAAAAAGTGCGTGCTTACAAACTCGAAATAAGCACACAAATTACTCTTTAAGTGTGCAAAGTTAATAATAAATCATGATTGAGAACCTTATTGCAGCGTACTTAATTACTTTTCACAAAGCAATATTCCTGCATTTTAGAAAAACAATAACCAGAAACAGAGAAAATATTGGAGACGCAAAATCTTGTCTCTCTATCGGCAAAGATTATATAAATGAATTGGTTATAAGTATATAAACATAAATGGGTGGTACCACAATTAAAAGACTGTCAATTCTATCAAGGATGCCTCCGTGACCGGGAATAAGATTTCCGGAGTCTTTCACTTTATACGTTCGCTTAATGAGTGATTCAAACAAATCGCCTAAAGTGGCAAACAGTGAAACAATTAGGGCAAATCCTATCCAAAAATAAATGGTGTATTCGGTGTAAAGAAATGAAAAACCTATTCCGCTCAACACCGTGAAAAAGATACCGCCAATGAAACCCTCAATGGTCTTCTTTGGAGATATTCGTCTCAGTAACTTATGTTTGCCTATTGTTATTCCGATGAGGAATGCAAACGTGTCGTTTACCCAAATGAAGACAAAAATGGCTAATACCAAAGCGTAATAATAAATTGGATTGGCTAATTTGTATTCGTATGAAATTAAAAGTAGGAGGCAGAAAGGCAATGTAATGTATAACTGACCAAAAACGGAGTAAATAATGGTGTTGAATATGTCTGGTCGTTTAATAACGATTGTAGAGGCATAAAGAAAAAGCAAATACGTAATGGATGAAATAGGAAAAGCCAAAATGCTTTTTCCTTCTAAGAACAAATAAGCGCTTAAAAAGATGACAACTCCAAACAATATATTGAACAATTTGCTGATTAAGTGAGGCGTCTTTTGCTCTATCAATCTGTAGAATTCATCTAAAGCAACTACTAAAATGATACCAAAAACAACAATAAAAGAGTATTTATTATATAATATTCCAAAAAGCAGTATAAAAATATATACAGCTCCAGTAATGGCTCTCGTAATAAGATTTCGCCTGTTAAACATAGATTTTGCTTATAATATGAATGGATTTTCTCTGAGGCGCAAACCGATAAACTATCTTGGTAATAATTTATTTTTCGGGTTGAATCTCTTCTTCTGATTCAGATGAGGAAGCTTTTTTCTCAGAAATCTTTTCTTCTGTTTTGGTATTCTCTTCTACACTCTCTTTGGATTGGTTTTCCGTATCCTCCTCTGTTTCAAAATCTATGTTGTTTTCAATGAGCAGATTGTACCAGTTAATTATTTTTTTTACATCCGAAGCATATACCTTTTCTTTATCATAGGTAGGAAGAATTGTTTCGAAATAAGAAAACAGCTCTTTGTTCCCAACTTTTTTATCATCAGAAATTTTTCCACCATTCTCTTTCTCCTTAATTTTTACGAAAACATCCTTCAAAGGAACTTCATCTTCGGAAGTGTAAATAGCAATTTCGCCCAGGGAAACTATTTTTTCTTGCGGATAAATGGGAAATCGTTTTTCATCGATTAGGGATTCTACCAAAGTAATGGTTTTACTTGTTGAAACAAGTTTGTATAATCCGGGTTTTCCTGAAACGGATAATATTTTTTTAAGCATATGCAAAAGTCATTATAAATTTGAATAATTAAACAGTGCAAAAATACATAGAGTCTCTCACATACGCAACTAAAAGTTTCTTATAAGCGAATTGTGAGTAAAATTATGAATTAATTACGAATTACCAATTACGAATTATTGGGGTGGGAGCTTCTATTAATGAGTCCGGCCTGAAAACATTCAATTGCTGATTATTAAGCTTTTTCCACCCTTTATCTTTATTACTAAGTCCCTAATAGGGAAAAGCATAACAATCAGAGCTCAGTCAAAGTCTTCCTGCTGGGAGTTTAGGGTGGAAAGCAAGAGAATTGACTTTTTTTTGATATAAAAGTCATTCATTCTACAATTAATTTTGAGCTTATTGATTTGTTTTTGTTTGTCTTTAAACGCACAATGCGAACTGAAGCCGCAATGTGCAAGTTATATGCAAATCCTAAAACACGAAACCACAAAAAACAACCCATCAATCACCACATAAGAGAAATAATTGGCAGAGTTAAATAAAATAATTAATTTAGCAGACTCATAAAAAACCATATTGTAAAAGAAATGATCAAAAAAATTGCATACTTATTATTCTTCACTATTTTAGCTGCATCTTGTACAATGAATAAATCGGATAAAACCAACGACAAAACCGACAACGATTCCTTACAAAGCTTTGGCGAAATGTACATGCTTGTTGGTACTTATACCTCTAACGAAGGAAGTAAAGGAATTTATCTTTATAAATTCGATACTGACACCGGCACATCTGACTCTTTAAGTATGGTAGAAGTTGCCAATCCGTCTTACCTGGTTATCAGTCCAGATGAAAAATTTGTTTATTCTGTTGGAGAAAATGGACCCGAAGAGAGCTATGCACACTCCTTTTCTTTTGACAAAGGAAATAATAGACTCACTCTGCTCAATTCGCAGCTTACCCACGGAAGTTCTCCGGCATACATCACTCTGGACGCTAAGGGGAACAATGTTATCACTGCAAATTATGGCGGTGGAAGCATATCACAATTTAATGTAAACCGCGATGGAACGTTGAGTCCGCTCACAAACTTGTTTCAATTCACGGGAAGCGGACGCGATTCTACCCGACAACAAAAACCACATTTACACAGTGTGCGCTATTCGCCCGACGGCATGTATCTATTTGCGACTGATTTGGGCACCGATAAAATCTACAGATACAAATCCGTTCATTCGGTATTTGAAGGGCAACCCGCTTTGCTCCAAAGCGACACAGCTGTTTTTATGACACCTGCAGGAACAGGTCCTCGTCATTTCGACTTTCATCCTAACGGATTGTACTTTTATTTGCTGGGTGAATTGTCTGGCGAAGTGATTGTGTACGATTACAATATGGGCGATTTGCAGCAGAAACAAATAATTCTTGCCGACACAGTAGGAGCAAGAGGAAGTGCCGATATACATGTCTCTCCCAATGGAAGATTTTTGTATGCATCCAATAGGTTAGAGGCTGATGGAATTGCAATTTTTAAAATAGATTCACAAGATGGTACACTCACCAAAGTGGGTTATCAATCAACTGCTAAACATCCTCGTAATTTTGCCATTACCCCGAATGGAAAGTTTTTATTAGTTGCCGGGCGAGACGATAATGTAATACAAGTATATAGTATTGACAAAGAAACAGGATTACTCACCGACACGCATCAAGATATTGTGATAAACAAACCTGTTTGTATCAAGTTTACTAAACTTAATTAGTGGCAGGTCATTTGCTGGCGCAGATCATTTGCTGGCGCAGGTCTCCGACCTGTGCCTTAAATGACTGAAAGGCACGGGTCAGAGTCAGAAAAGGCACGGGTCGGAGACCCGCGCCAGCGTAAGAGTGGCACAAGTCTGGAGACTTGAGCCGGCAACTATCTATAATTGTTGTTTTACACCCGCGTGAACAAACAACTATAAAGGTTAAAGCGTTATTTGTATAGCACTTGTTATGTTATTATTATTTTTATAGGTAAATTACATATATGTTCATACCTCAATCATATCTTTTTAAGGACCTTATTCCTGAGCTAATTTCTAAATACGGAGATAATAATGCTTTAGGGTTTGTAGGTGAAGAATTTATAACCTATGCCCAGATGGGTAAACGTATTGATGCAGTTATGGCTTATATGGAAACTTTAGGTATCAAGCCAGGCGACCGTGTGATTATTTACAGTCAGAATATGCCCAATTGGGGCATTGTCTATTTCGCAACACAATGCATGGGGGTAGTAGTGGTGCCGGTATTGCCTGATTTTACTACGTACGAATTAGGTAATATTATAGAACACTCGGAGGCTAAAGCTATTTTCATCTCTAAGTCATTAGAGTTTAAACTTGCCAAGATTGAAAAGGTTAGCATTGGATTAGTGATTAGGGTTGATGATTTTGATTTGCTGAAAGGAGGAGAAGCATCCGCTTTATATGATGAAAACAAACAGCCGAAAGGCACTTATTCGCCCAATGAAGATGTGATGTCGGTTCTGCTGTACACCTCCGGCACTACAGGCACACCCAAAGGGGTGATGCTTTCACAGAAAAATTTGATTACTAATATTTATCAATCTAATCATGTACAAAAAATTACAGAAAGTGATCGCTTTCTTTCTGTCTTACCATTGTCTCATACCTATGAGAATACGATTGGATTTTTACTGCCTTTAGTAAATGGCGCCAGCATTAGTTATTTGCGTAGACCCCCTTCAGGCTCTGTTTTATTGCCTGCTCTCAATAAAGTAAAACCCACGATGATGCTTATCGTACCCTTGATTATCGAGAGGATATACAAAGGGAATATTCTGAAGAAAATAAATAGCAAGAGCATCACTCGTTTCTTATATAAATTTAGACCCACTCAGAGAATATTGAACGGGATGGCAGGTAAGAAGTTGTATGACACTTTTGGAGGGCAGCTTAAGTTTTTTGGTGTCGGAGGTGCCAAATTAGATGCGCAAGTAGAACGTTTTCTTAGAGATACTAAATTTCCATTGTCTATCGGGTATGGATTAACCGAAACTTCGCCCTTGGTAGCAGGAGGTGCTCCGGGAAAAGGAAAGTTTCAAGCGATAGGTCCTAAAGTGGTGGATGCTGAAGTGATTATACACAATCCTGACCCCGAAACAGGAGAGGGAGAGATATGGGTTAGAGGCGATAATGTGATGTTGGGCTATTATAAAAATGAGGAAATAACGAAAGAAGTTTTGACCGATGATGGGTGGTTCAAGACCGGCGATTTGGGCTCTTTTGATAAAAATGGCATGTTGACCCACAAGGGACGTCTTAAAAGTTTAATTGTTGGTGCTAGTGGTGAGAATATCTATCCTGAGGAGATAGAATCTTTAATTAATAAATTTGAATTCGTTGAAGAGTCTTTAGTGATTGAGGACAAAGGAGGTTTAGTAGCTTTGGTAAACTTTAATATGGAGGATTTGGAGCAAAAATTAAAGGAGATGAGGTCCGATGTTTCCATAAAGATAGAGGATATGGAGGGAAAAATCAATGAATTAAGAAATGATTTAAAGGAGTATATTAATTCAAAAGTGAGTAACTCATCTAAGCTACAAGATATCAGGCATCAGATAGAACCTTTTAAGAAAACTGCAACTCAAAAGATTAAGCGTTATTTGTATAAGTCTGAAGATAACAAGAAATAATCCTCGCTGGCGCGGGTTTCGAACCCGTGCCTTTGAGGGTATTAAGTTAGAGGCACAGGTCTGGAGACTTGCGCCAGTGCGGATTGAGCGGCATCAACCACATTGATTATGGCAAAGGATTTAACTCAACCACGATGTTTATCTCTTCTCAGAAAGATATGTTTCTAAATCTTTACTTTTCTTCGCTTCTTAAATAATCAAGTAGAGAATTGAATAAGGGAAACATTGTTCCTTGGTCAGTCCACCCATCCCACATCAAGTTCAATTTTATTTCATTCTGATAAACTACTTCCGCTCTTTCTGGGTCGTAAAGTGTCAATCCTGTAAACCATCCTCCAGTATCTTTTTGTTCTGTAGATAGATTTAGAAGCAGAAATGGTCGATAATATTTATACGCTCGGTTGAGGCCTACCATATCAGAAACAGATGGTATCTTTTCTGTCAATCCTTCTTGCACAATGGTTGTTTGAAATTGCTCGAATGTCATTACTGTATCAAAGTGGTTTAGATTAGTTCCCATTTGGAGCCAATAGTCGCTCGTAGGAACAACCAGCAAGCAAGATTTTAAAGCATCTTTATCCACCTCAACTTCCTTTAAAACTATTGTTTGTTTGTTCTTTTTAGCTGGGAAATAATTTGTTGATGGATTTAAGATTACTGCTTTTTCAAAAGAACCACAGCCATAAATCAATGTGATTATGATTGTTGTTATTGCATATTTTATCAGGTTATTTTTCATTTTCTTAAATTAGTACTAATTTTTTATTTACTGCTGGCGCGGGTTTCCGAACCCGCGCCTGTAAGGTTTAATCTATAGGGAGGCACAAGTCGGGAGACTTGCGCCAGCGAGAGGTATCACCACCTCATAAACCCGCCAAAGCTAACCAATCCCTTGTGCCCATAGCCCAATTGTCCTGTAAGCCCATAATTCTTTCCCCAAGTGAAGTTTATCACTTCAGCATGAAAGAAGAAATTCATGTCAGTCCATTTATCTGTATATACACCCTCAATAGTGTCTTCGTTATTTATTAAAACCATAGACACACCAACGAGACTGCCCATTCGGAAGTTTTCTTTTTGTATATACTCGTATCCCACTTGAGGACCGAAGAAAAGCCAGCCCTCTTTATTTATTTGCTGATAGGTTGTTGAAATCCAATCGTAAGGAGGATGCGGATTTATATAACCGTCAGCTTTTGTGCCCGACACATTTTTGTGGTCATACGTTATATTAACTCCCAATTTAAGACGGGGTTTCACATAGCGGTTGTATTCAGCCATAAATGCTCCTCTATATTTGGCATTAAGACCATCAAGGTCTCTGCCCCAATTATCCATTCGATGAAGCGACACAGGTGAATACATTACTTTTATTTCATTCTTTTGCGCGAATGCTGAGACAGACAAAATACAGAACAACAAAAGAGAGAACCACCTACGCATTTTCATTACTTCAAGGTTAAATATTAATTTTTTTATGAATTGCTAATTTATTTAAACGTCAAAAGTAGGTTTAAAATCTAATTACTTCGATCCTTGTTTGGTTAAATGGTGTTAATATAAAAAAAAGATTGTTTTGTTGTTTAATTTTTATAGCTCCGGCTGGCACGGATTTCCGAACCCGTGCCTGCGAGATTTAATTTATAGGGAGGCACAAGTCGGGAGACTTGCGCCAGGGGAGTGACGAAAGAATTGTGGCAGCGACTTCCTTGAGTAAAGCTGAAGGTTCATTTCGCTTTTAATTTTTAATTTTTAATTTTTCACTTAAAACTACTTTCCCAAAATAATATCTCTAAAAGTGTTGGGTAAATAAACATTTTCCACATTGGCAGCTTCCGAAAATAGTGGTGCCATCTCTTCTTCCGTAAATCCGGCTATTCCGCATCCTATTCTTGTAACTAAAAAATTGAGATTTGGGTTTTGCTTCGCAAACTTAATAAACTCATCCACATAAGGTTTAATTTCAGCAATCCCGCCATGCATAGTAGGAATGCCATACGATTGACCTTGCAGTCCTACTCCTTGTCCCCAAATGGCTCCAAACTTATTGGCAGCTATAGCCGCAGCACCGCCGCCGTGGCTTCCTTGTAAGTTGCTTCCGAAAACGAATATTTCGTTTTCTTTCAAATTGTTTATTCTGTCAGGAGAAATTCGTTCTTTCATAATTTGTTTGTTTTTAAAATGTTAATAACAATTCAACAGTCAGTTTATTTGAGGTTTCCTCTTCCTGTCTGTTCCACATGGGCAATTCGTTTTTCGAAAAATAGAACTCATAATCAATTCGGATTAACGACTCAAAAGGCACTGGAGTGAAACTAAAGCCAACTCCCATTGTTAAGCGATTCAAATCAATATCACTATTTGTTTGATTGCTTCCCATGGCATCCCAGCGTGCAGCAGTTATCATATTCCTAAATAGCTTCCCATTTTGCAATGGAAACCAATATGCTCCTTGCAAGTATGTAGCTATTAGTTTGTCGTTGTCCATTTTGTTCTTTCGATGCATTACTTCCGTTTCCACTTTCCAGTTATTGGCCTCATATCGGAGGTCAAAACCATAAAACATAAAGTTTATCTCTTCACTTTTAGGATATTTATAAAGTTTAGCAGTTGTTCTAAAACCTTTCATATTTCCCACTCGCAATCTGGTGGAGTAGGAGAGCGTGTTTGTCCAAACAGGATCATTAATGGTGTTTCCATTGAAAAGACCTGCATCAACTCCTATAGGAAAATCGGCAATACTAAAATCGTAAGATGACGAAACACCTATGTCGCGGGTTCCGGGTGTGAAATATTTACCAATAAATGCTCGGTTTGCAAACAATAGTTTACCCGGGCTAACGGTGTATGGATTATGAATAGGGATGCTGGACTGTCCCAGCTTAACGGTTAATCCTTCAAGCGGGTTAATGGCACCATATAGATCCAGTACATTAAATTTTCCTTCACTGCTTAATTCTGCCATAGCTCTATAGCTAACAAACGAGGTAATGTCTCCTGTTATACCAACGCGTGAGTTTCGTACCGAAAAACGCGAAGTATTGGTTTCATCAGCATACTCAAATTTTGATTTGAGAAAACCATCAAACTTTATAGTGGGAGTAAACTCTCCCCAGTTTATGTTGTTCTTTGAGTTGTTTTCTTGTGCAGTTAAGAATGAAAGCGCACAAATGATACTTACAAAGGTGTTGGTTATGCGTTTCATGCTATTGAATATTTAAAAGTACACCCGGCGAGAATCGAACTCGCATCGTCGGAACCGGAATCCGATATTCTATCCATTGAACTACGGGTGCATGGAATTAGTAGAAAAGCTAATTAAAAACAAACATAGATTTATTCCACGATAAAATTAGGTTTTCTTTTTCTACGAAAGGTTCTATTTTTTTCAAATCTTCTGATGATAAAAATCCGGTAAAATCAAATTTAATCGATAAATCATCGTTTTCTTTATTGAATTGAAAGTGCAATGGATAAATATTGATATGTGATGCCGCTACTTTAAAATCAAGTGTGTTTAACTTTGATGCATCAAAGAAAATCTCTGGTTGTATATCGGGCATCAATCTGTTTTTATCAATTTCCTCCCATTTGTCAGAGAAAAAACGAATTTCACTATCGCATACTTTTTTGCTGCAAATTGTTTTAACAACAGAAATTATTTGTGTGTTATTTACCAAAGGTAGCAGTTTCATTTGCAGTGTTCCTACATCAGAAGTCTTAAGCGATAAAAAAGTATCTGTATATTCCAATCTTTCAATTTTCCCCAGCGGATAGGGGATAACTGACAGTGAGGTGTCCATCAGCAACATTGTTTTATTTGCTTCGGAAAATGCAGGTAAGAATTCATCGGGCATGGTTTTAAAAACCGTGTCGATAGTTTGCCCATAACTGAAAAAAGTAATGCAACAAAAAAAGAATAAGATATATCGTTTCATCTGTTATATTTAGGGGATTATAATTGCTATTTGAGAAGGATTGATGGTGGGTTTTCCACCTTCGGTGCCTTCCATAATTTCAAGTTTAAAATAGCGAGCTTTGTAAGGTGCGTCAAAATGAATATACTGTCGCATCGGATTGTTTTTTATGTTCCCAAACTCTCTTTGTGAAGACGGTTCACTCCACTTTTTTCCATCACTACTGAGCATGAATTTGTATTTATAGACTGATTCGGTCTCCTGATTTGGCATATACGAAAATCCTGAAATTTCAATTTCTTTTCCTTGTATGTCAACAGTTAAAGGGTTTGTTTCCATTACTTTAACCCAATCTTTGTCTATGTAATTTAAGTTGATATCAAGTGTGTCAGTAGTGTACTCTCCTGCATAATAAGCACCTATTTCTTTGATATTTGCACTAACACGGGTTTCAATAATTGTGATACGAATTTTTTCGGGAACAACATCCTCAAAACGTAGAATACGTTTATAACCAATGGTTGTTCCTTCAGTCAGCTTATTCCAGCTTCCATCAATCAATCCCTCTACTTTAAATACTTCAACTCTTTGTCCTTTCTCAATATCTTCTTGCAGAAGGATAGTGTTGATTGTTTCACCTTGTTTGATGGAGTATTCTCTAAAGTCACCATTTTTTGCTTTCCAGTATGAGTGAGATTCATTCATTTTATTATCTTCGAACGTTTTCCTTACATATTCGCCAAATTCCTTCAATCGGGCAGCATCTATTTCGTGAATCAGTCCACGTCTGTCGGGTGGAACATTCAGAAGAAGCACAGAGTTCATTCCTACTGATTGATAATAGATATTCACCAACTCTTCGAGCGATTTCACCTGAGCGTCTTGTTCAGGATGATAGAACCAACCGGATCGAATGGATACATCCACTTCCGATGGGTACCAATAAATTGAATGTGCTTTTTCGATCAGTTTACGACTACCTAAATCTTTTGCGGTAGCAGAAATTTCCAATCGTTGGTTTTCTTCCGATGCATTTTCATGAATATCAGCGCGCAAAGGCGTTACACTCCATTCGGTTTCTCGTCCCAAACCTTGCTCATTGCCCACCCAGCGAACGTCGTCGCCCATAATGGCTTTTACAGCTTTGGGTTGTAAGCTATCAATAACATGGTAAAATGCTTTCCAATCGTAAATTTGTTTCTTTCCATTGGGTCCTTCGGCATTTGCGCCGTCAAACCACACTTCGTGTATTTCTCCGTAGTTGCTCAAAAGCTCACAGAGCTGTTGCACAAACATTTTGTTGTATTCTGGAGAATCACCATAACTTGGTGCATTCCTGTCCCAAGGAGATAGGTAAACTCCAAATTTCATGTCATGTTTGTCGCAGGCACTTTTCAATTCTCTTACAACATCTCCTCCGCCATCGCGCCACGAAGAAGAAGCTACAGAATGCTCTGTGGTTTTGGTAGGCCACAAGCAAAATCCATCGTGGTGTTTTGCGGTTAAAATAATCATTTTAAAACCACCCTCTTTCAGAGCTACAACCCACTGCTCCGCATTTAAGTCGGTGGGGTTGAACAAATCAGGATCTTCGGTGCCATCTCCCCATTCACGTCCCGTGAAAGTGTTTATTCCGAAATGGATAAATGCCGTTAGCTCCAATTTTTGCCATTCGTATTGTTTTTTTGTTGGCACAAGATAGGCAGCAAGCTTTATTTTTTGTTCTGGAGTAAGTTTATCGTTAAATACAATCTCCTTTTCAATGTAATTTTTGGGTCGATTACAAGCAATGCTTACAAATAGAGAAAGCAGAGTAGTCAATAATATTAAACGTTTCATACTTTACACTTTTTAGGAATATTGATTAATAAGATAACAAAGTTAATTCGATTATTCTAAGATGCAAAAAAGTCGCACCATTAGTACGACTTTTATATTAAAATTTATGGATTATTCTTCAAAAAAGGTGTTTAATGATCATGTTCATCAGCCATTGCCTCTTCTTTTGTTTGATGTACAGTTTCATGCTCATGCTCTTTTGGAGCATAGATGGAGTAAAGTTTCAGAGGTTTGTCAGAGTCGTTAATTACGTTGTGCCATTTTCCGGCCGGAATCATCACTGCGAAATCATCTTCCACCTTTTCTTGAAAAGACAGATCGTCTTCCGAATCTCCCATCATAACAATACCTTCACCCTCTTCAACGCGAATAAACTGATCATGGTCCATATGAATCTCAAGACCAATGTCTTCGCCCGGTTGTATACTCATTACAGTTAGCTGCATATATTCACCCGTCCATAACGCAGTGCGGTAGGTGTCATTTTGTCTTGTGTAATCTTCGATATTAAAAACAAATGGTTCTTTACCAAAATCTTTAAACTCTAAGATTTCTTTTTGGGAGACGTCGTTTTCTGTTACTTCTGTCTTTTTTGTTGTGTCTGTTTGTAAACATGAAGTGGTTAAAAAACCGATCATGAATAGTACAGTTAGATAAGTAAATTTTTTCTTCATAGATAGTTGTATTTTATATTAAACAATTGATAAATATACTGATAATTGACGTTGTATGCAAATAAACTGCCATAATTAGTGGTTTTAGAGAGTTTTGTGTTCTGTGTTCTGTGTTATGGGGTTTGCGCTTTCTTTATCATTTCGACCAGCGGGAGGAATCTGTTGAAGAATCTGCAAATGTTAATGGGATGCTTCACTGCGTTCAGCTTGACAATAAAAACTCACATCACCGCATCATCGCATCATTCATATCCCCACATTATTATTATCTCCCACATACAAATACCTCTTAATACTTCGCTTTGGAGTTTTCTCAAACTCTTCATTGCGAAGTTCTATATAACCAATTTGTTCGTAGATTGCTAACTTGGTATTCACTTCCAAACGATTCCTATTCATTATCTTTTCCAAATCCTTCAACGTAACTTTTTTCTCTTCCATTTCATCAAAATCGGGATAGACCAATCCCACCAACCTGTTGTTTCTTTTTATTATTAAACTTTCCGCAATATAAGGCATATTGTTGAGTCGTGTTTCAATTTCTTCGGGATAGATGTTTTGCCCATTGGCACCAAGGAGCATGGTTTTAATACGCCCTTTTATATATAGTCTGTTGTTTTTGTCCATAACCCCCAAATCACCTGTTCGCAACCAACCATCTTCTGTGAATGCTGCTGCAGTGGCTTCCGGATTTTTGTAATAGCCCATCATCACATTTTCACCTGTTACCTGAATTTCGCCTGCAATTGTTTGAGGATAATCCGAATCAATTCGCGCTTCCATGAATCCCTCCATAATTTTACCACAAGAAGTGGGAATAAAATCATGGTGATTGTCATAAGAAATCAATGGCGCACACTCTGTCATACCATAACCTACCGTAAAAGGAAATTTTATTTTGTAAAGAAAATCCTCTGCTTCTTTGCTTAGAGCGGCACCTCCCACAACAACCTCTCTGAAGTTTCCACCAAAAGCAGCAACAAGCGTTTTGCGAATTTTTGCGTAAACAACTCGTTTAAGTAATGGAATCTTCAGTAAAGCATTAAATGCTGGTTTCGAAATAATGGGCTGTATTCTTTTCTGATATATTTTTTCTAATATAAGCGGTACTGTTACTATTAGATTTGGTTTAACTTTCTGGAAAGCTTTTAAGAGTGTTTTTGCACTAAGATTTTTACCTAATAGATGAATATGTACGCCCATCGATAATCCGGCCAGGAAGTCGAATGCACAACCATAAGCATGTGCCATGGGAAGAAAGGCAACACTTTTATCACCTCTGAACAGGAGATTGAGCCCTTGCGCAAACAGAATATTTCCGGCATAGTTGTTGGCAGTGAGCATAACTCCTTTGCTGAATCCTGTAGTTCCCGATGTGTAGTTTAAACAAATTACAGATTCGTTGCGAATAGTGGGATATTGTATGTCTGATACTTGAAAACCATCGGGATATTTAACTGCAAATTTTTTATCTACTCTGACTTTTAAGTTTTTTGTTTCATCTGTTTCTCCTTGAATCAGATCTTTGGAACGAAGATCAAAAACGGGTTGAGAAAACTTATCTTTATTCAGATTTTTCCAAATGTTTAGTTCAATAAAAATAATTTTAGCATCGGAATGAACAATAATATTCTCCATGCTTTCCGGATGAAAGTCGTGCAAAATAGGAACAATAACAGCGCCGTATGTAATAGTAGCCATAAACAGAGCTGCCCAAGTTGTATGATTGTGACCAATTAAAGCTATCTTATCCTTTTTGGTTATACTCATCTCCTCCAAGAGAATGTGAAGGCGAGCAATTTCTTTGGCAAACTCACCATACGTAATTGTAGTGGATTCGTGTAAATCAGTGAAAGCATTCAATTCCCAGTTTTCTCGAAAGCTTGATTCGTATAGATTTATAAAATTGGTATCTATCATTATATTAATTGAGGTTAATCCTATTTTGTGTAAAAATAGCATATAATATTTTAATAGCAAACTAAGAAGCCGTTAGATTGCCGATTTATTGTAATTTTGTCACTATTAAGAATCATTCTGTGATTCTTAAATAATTCTATAAAAATTGCTATGATAGATACTTCAATATTCGAAAATAAAACTGCCGCATATTATACGTTAGGCTGTAAACTCAATTTTGCTGAAACTTCAACCATAGGTAAACAATTGTCAACGGCCGGAATATCCCGAGCCCAAAAAGGACAATCCGCAGATATTTGTGTCATCAATACTTGCTCTGTTACAGAGCTTGCCGATAAAAAATGTCGCCAGGCAATTCGCAAAATGATTAAGCAGCATCCCAATGCGGTGGTGGTGGTAACAGGTTGTTATGCTCAGTTGAAACCAACAGAGATTGCCGATATCCAAGGTGTGGATATGGTGTTGGGATCCGACCAAAAACTTGATGTGCTTAGCTACCTCAATCAATTTAGCAAAAAGGAGAAAAGCGAGGTTATTATTACCAAAACAAACCAAATAAAAAATTTTGTTTCCTCTTGCTCTGCAGATGATCGCACACGCCATTTCCTGAAAGTGCAAGATGGGTGCGACTACTATTGTACCTATTGTACAATTCCTTTTGCCCGTGGCAGAAGCAGAAATGGTTCCATTGCCAGTTTGGTTGCTCAGGCTGAACAGGTGGCAGAAGGTGGTGGCAAAGAAATTGTGTTGACAGGTGTAAATATTGGGGATTTTGGAAAAACTACTAAAGAGAGCTTTTTCGATCTAATGAAAGCTCTGGATAATGTAGAAGGCATTGAGCGCTACCGAATTTCTTCAATTGAACCCAATCTTTTGACCGATGAGATAATAGAGTTTGTTGCCAACTCAAAACGATTTATGCCTCATTTTCATATTCCATTGCAATCGGGAAACGATGAGGTGCTTAAATTGATGCGGCGAAAATATGACACAGCACTTTTTGCTCATAAAATTGAGAAAATAAAGGAAGTGTTACCTCATGCTTTCATTGGTGTGGACGTAATTGTTGGCGTTCGAGGTGAAATGGATATTTATTTTGAAGAGGCTCGGAAATTTATTGAGTCACTGCCTATTTCGCAGCTTCATGTATTTACTTACTCGGAACGCGCCGGAACGAAAGCTTTGGAGATGGATAATCCCGTTGCTCCAAAAGTAAAACAGCAACGCAGCAAAACTCTACTCAAGATATCGGAACAAAAGCTGGAGCAATTTTATAACCAAAATAGCGGAACTTATCAAAAAGTATTGTTTGAAAGTGCCAAACATGGTAAGAGAATGATGGGATTTACCGAAAACTATGTAAAAATTTCTACCAGTTATAACACAGCGTTAGTAAATGAAATTGTAGATATCAAAATAGGAAAATTAGACACCGAAACCATGACTATGAACGCACAATTTACTGTTTTAGAAAATGCATAAAAAACCCATAGGCTACCACTTTATATATGGTCTTTTAAAACTGCATGCTCTTTTGCCTTTAAGGGCATTGTATGTTTTTGCTGATATTCTGTATGTGATAACTTACCACTTGGTTCGATACAGAAGAGAGCTGGTGCGTCGCAACCTAACTAATTCGTTTCCTGAGAAATCTCTGCAAGAGATTATCAGAATTGAAAAAGAGTTTTATCATCATTTTTGCGACTATTTCTTCGAAACCATTAAGTTGTTGCATATTTCGGACGAAGAAATGAAACAACGTATGAAATTTGAAAGGCTGGATGTGCTGGCTGAAGCCATGAAAGATCACAAATCGTGCATTATGTATTTGGGGCATTACGGAAATTGGGAATGGGTGACTTCCATTGGATTGCATATACCGCAAAAGATAGTTAAAGCGCAAATTTATCAACGCATAAGCAACAAATCATTTGATGAAATATTTATAAAAATCCGCACACGCTTCAAATCGCTCAATATTGAACGAAAGGAGACCATGCGTCGGATTATTCAACTGCGAAACAATGGCGAACAGATGGTCATTGGTTTCATTTCCGATCAGCGTCCGCCGAAATATTACGATCAATATTGGACCAATTTTTTGAATCAGGATACACTTACCTTAACCGGAACGGAGCGTATTGCAACTAAGACCGGTTTTTCGGTTGTTTATTTTGACATTCAAAAAACAAAACGGGGACACTATACCGGAACATTTTCGTTGATGTCTCGCGATGCATCCAAAGAACCTGAGTTTGCTCTCACAGAAATGTACATGCGAAAGTTGGAAAAAACTATTTTGCGCCAGCCGGCTTTTTATTTGTGGACACACAACCGATGGAAGTTTTCGAAAAAGAAAGAATCAGGAAACAATACGGATCAATGAAAAAAACATCGATAGTTATTTTAAACTGGAACGGAGCAGCGTTGTTAAAGCAATTTCTTCCAACGGTGCTAATTCATACCCAAACGGCAGATTGCGAAGTGGTAGTAGCCGACAACAATTCGTCTGATAACTCGATTGCTCTATTAAAAGAGCATTTTCCAAGTGTTAAACTCATCTTGTTGGATAAAAATTACGGCTTCGCCGAAGGCTACAACCGTGCTTTGCAACAAGTTCATTCTACGTATGTAGTATTGCTAAACTCCGATGTAGAAACATCTCCCAACTGGCTTGCACCCCTGATTGAATACTTAGAAAGAAACCCCAATATTGCAGCTGTGCAACCGAAAATTTTATCTTATAATGATAAAACAAAGTTTGAATATGCCGGAGCAGCTGGTGGATACATCGATCGATATGCATACCCTTTTTGTAGAGGCAGAATACTGAATGTTTTGGAAGAGGATAGGGGACAATACGATAACGTAGAACAAATATTTTGGGCAAGCGGTGCTTGCCTTTGTATACGTCGTGCTGACTATATGAAAGCTGGAGGATTAGACAGCGATTTTTTTGCACATATGGAAGAGATTGATCTTTGCTGGCGATTGCAATCGCGTGGCAAAAAAATTGTCTTTGTCCCACAATCACATGTATATCATGTAGGTGGAGCATCATTGAACAGTGAAAGTCCTCGAAAGACACATCTTAACTTTCGCAACAACTTGTTGATGATCTACAAAAACATGACATTGCCTCGCATGATTGAAACCATGATCGTTCGCATTGTTTTGGACGCTGCTGCTGCAGCACACTTCTTAGTGCAACGAAAGTTTACCCATGCACAGGCAGTTGTGAATGCCTATTCCGATTTTATAAAAATGAGACCTGCATTTAAACATAAGCGAAAAGAGAACTTGGCAAAAACTATTCAACCTAAACTTACCAAACAGTATAGCGGTTCTATCTTACTTGATTTCTACCTGCGTAAGAAAAAGAGATTTTCCGACATTATCGCATCCCGATAATGCGTGTAATATCATTTTATTGCAAAGAGTAATCATAAATTAACCCCGAAAATTTAGTTTGTAATAAAAAAAATAGTACTTTTGCACTGTTGTTTCAAACGAAATTAACCAACTATTCTACTAATCTAATAAAACTATTTATTATGGCTTACGTAATTAATGAAGATTGTATTGCATGCGGTTCTTGTATTGATGAATGTCCTGTGGAAGCAATTTCTGAAGGCGACATTTATGTAATCGATCCTGAAGTGTGCACAGACTGCGGAACATGCGCTGAGGTTTGTCCTACAGATGCAATACATCCGGCTTAAGGAAGCAATTTTTTACGATAAAAAAATTAGAAGGTCAAGGAATTTATTTTTCTTGGCCTTTTTCGGTGTTAAAATAATTTTATAAAGCTTTATTGTTTCTCCTTATTTTATTGTCTGAATTATGATCTTGAGATTTATATGATTATATGATCCGGACGAGATCTATCTTTTTATCTTCTTCATAAAAAT
>JAQVGF010000142.1 GCA_028696875.1 Dysgonamonadaceae bacterium | reverse complement strand
GGTAACCAAGGAGATGATTGTTGAAAATATGCTCAAGAATAAATTGCTTTTACTACCGATAAAGCAAGTGAAAAATGACAACGATATACTTTCAGTAATTAAGACCAAAGAACATTATCAGATTGGGAAATATATGATAGTAGTCTTTTAAATTGAATAAAATGAAGATAATTGTTACAGGTGCAGCAGGATTTATAGGTTTTCATGTGGTGAAGAAATTGCTTGAACAAGGATACGAAGTTGTTGGTATAGACAGTATTAATTCATACTACGATGTAAATTTAAAATATGCGCGTCTTTCTGAAACCGGAATTATGGAGGAAGAGATACAAGATCATTGCTTTGTACAAAGCACAATCTTCCCTTCATATCGTTTTATGAAACTTGACATGACTGAAAAAGAACATTTCTTTTCCCTTTTCGAAGATGAACATTTTTTGCATGTTGTACATCTTGCAGCTCAAGCGGGGGTTAGATATTCGTTAAAAAATCCCTATGCATATATCAATTCTAATATTGTGGGTTTTATGAATTTATTGGAAGCATGCCGACAATTCAGGGTAAAACATCTGGTATATGCAAGTTCCAGTAGTGTGTATGGTGCAAATACAAAACTGCCTTATAAAGAGTCGGATAGAACGGATAATCCGGTAAGTCTCTATGCAGCAACAAAAAAATCGAATGAATTGATGGCATACGCTTACAGTAAATTGTATAATATTCCGGCAACCGGTATACGGTTTTTTACTGTTTATGGACCTTGGGGGCGTCCGGATATGGCTCCTACACTGTTTATATCGGCAATCTCTGCCGGACAAACTATCCGAGTATTTAATCATAGCAATATGAAACGAGATTTCACCTATATTGACGACATTGTGACCGGACTCACAAAAATTATTCCATCGCCCCCAAAAGTAGAAATACCTCACATAATATATAATATGGGATGCTCATCGCCTGTTAAGATAATGGATTTTATTGCAACAATAGAAAAAGTTGCAGCAAAAAAAGCAGTGCTAAAAATGGTTGATATGCAACCTGGCGACGTAGTTGCAACATATGCCGATACATCGCTTCTTGAAAAAGATTTTGGTTACAAACCATCTACACCTCTAAATTCCGGGATTCGGCAGTTTTATGAATGGTTTAAAGAATATTATTCTTAAGATTGAGTCCTCCAGGAATTCCCCATTTTTCTCTCGCAAAGTTATAAAGCATTAAATAGATAGCAAATGAGCAATTGAGTGTTTTCAGATTGAGCTCAATACATTCATCCATAGCAATTTATATGAAAGCTACAAAATGAAAACTTGCTGTTTTTATTTAATATCTGCCAGAAAACCTCATTTTTTTGACTCTTTGATAAGAAAATGCAAAAACTATCAAAAAAGATTTTTTGGAGGATGTTCATTTATAAATTTAGCACTATCTTTTATGAGAAGATAACAAACTAATTATATCAAATATCGTTTTATGTATGTGAGTCCTACTTAATCTATAGTTAATAAGCAATAAATCACTAATCAGCAATGGACATGTAAATCACGTATGACTAAATATACAAATCATAAGCTTTTGCTATAAATCCTTTCAATTATGAAAACAAATAAAACGAATTTAATCCGGAAAATAAGAAGTTTTATTTTCTTTCCGATGTTAGCACTTACTGTGGTGCTTCTATATTCTTTTGTTCTGCATTCTTCAGAAGCAAGAGTTGTATTAGAGATAACTCAACAAGAAAAAATAACTGTAATAGGTAAAGTTTTAGATACCAACAGTAATAGTATCGACGGGGTAATGGTAAAAGATAAAAAGGGTGATGCCGAAGTAATATCTGATACCAACGGTAAGTTTACATTGTCTTTGAACGAACCAACAGTTGTAAGTTTCACCAAATTTGGCTTCCAGACTTTGGAAAAGGAAATTGCTGAAAATGATAGCAATCTAATAGTTATTTTAACTCCTGAATCAAACGAATTGATTGTTGGTGGTTTTGGTAGTAAAATGAACGGAAATAAAGACAATAAATGGATATTAGATTCATTGAGTTCCGTTATCGACAATTCTCCCTTGTATATTATTGATGATATACAAAAGGAAAATGATTTCAATGTTAAAACGCTTAATCCCAATGATGTAGTGTCAATTGAGATGCTGCCAGACTCAATAGCAGAAGATCGTTACGGTGCTGAAGGACAAGGAGGTGCTGTAATAATTACAACGAATAAAGGGGTAGATTTGGATAATCAAATCCCAATGCAGTTGAACAAAGATGACTCAGAATCCGCTTCTTCCATTCTAAAAGATAAATATGAGGTATATAAAGATTCTATGAATGCACGCAACGATAGATTGCATAAGAGGATTGAAAATAAGCGGAAGGAGACAACTATGATGAAAAAAATGGAAAAACTTCCTATGGATTCTGTTGATAGGTTGGGCAAAATGCACGAAAACGAAAAAATGGAAAACTTAATGGATACAACCACTATGAAAGGGGTAAAAGATACAGTTAGATAGTCCCTTTCTGCAAGAAAATAACAAAGAGTGCATTTCGACGTCGCTCAATGTAACACGTCACTCTCGCTTTTACAGAATTAATTAAAAAAGGAGTCATCCCATACATACTTCTTGTTCTTTTTTAAATAAAAACCTTCCAAAAGCTGTAACGGAGGGACTCCTTGATTTCATACCGATGCTTAGCTAAGATGGAAGAGGCTTTGCCTTTTCCTTGTCAAAGACTTAGAAAATAATTGTTTTCTGACAGACACTATTCAGTTTATTGATAGATAAAATTTGTTTTTAAGACTTTAATTTATCAATAGTTCGCTTCACTTTATCTGCGTTTGTAACGTTTTGAATGTATTCATCAATAGAAACTGCAGTTCCGCCCATTTTGAGATTAGGGTTTCTATAAATCATTTTACTGTTAACAGGTTCGCGCGCTGAAAAGTGAAATTCTGTTGCTCCTGTTTCTTTTGCAAGGGAAGCAATGTTCTCTTCATTCACTCCACTTCCGGGCATAATAATGATTCGATTATCAGCTTTAACAACAAGTTGCTTCAGGAGCAAAACACCCTCAATGGCTGTGGGTTGTTGTCCCGATGTAAGTATTCTTTCGCAGCCCAACGAAATAATCTCTTCTAAACTTTTGAATGGATCTTTACACATATCAAATGCACGATGGAAAGTGACACTCATGCCTTTGGCAGCTTCAATTAATTCTTTGTTGCGCTGCATATCAATTTCCCCGTCTGCAGTGAGACAGCCAATAACCACACCGTCAACTCCCAGCTCTTTTGCTATTTCAATATCGCGCAACATAGTTTGATGCTCTACATCGGAATAGAGAAAGTCACCGCCACGCGGACGAATAATTACGTTTAATTTTATATTAAGTAGCTCACGTGCTACTGCAATCTCTCCGTACGATGGAGTGGTTCCTCCTTCCGGAATACCGGCACATAACTCTACACGATAGGCACCTCCTTTTTCTGCTTCTACGCTACTTGTAACAGAATTGGTGCAAATTTCAATTTTATAATTCATTTTTTTTAATCTTTTGTTTTATGAGAAATCAAATATAGACAGTAATCAGTAATCAGTGAACAGTAATCAGTAATCAGTAATCAGTAATCAGTGCTCGGTAATCAGTGATCAGTAACCAGTGATAACAAGTAAGACATTATCAACTATTCACTATTCACTATTCACTATTCACTGTCTCAAAGCCTTATCTATCTCCACCGATTCCAATTTATTTTCCTGAAATCCAATAGGATTAGAAACATCTTCGAAGATTTCTAAATCGAAGTATTTTGCTGCAGCCAATATGTGATCAAAAATATCTGCAACAATTCCTTCGTATTGTGCCCACACAGTTGTGTCTGCAAACATGTACAACTCTAAAGGCACCCCTTTTGAAGTGGGGTCTAATTGACGCACCATTATCATCATATCTTGTTTCACCTTCGGGTGATTACGCAAATAGCCTCCAATATAAGATCTGAAGAGACCCATATTTGTAAGGTTTCTGCCATTCACAGCCACAGATTTGTCTGCACCAATTTCCTCGTTATGTTTTTTTATTTCAGCATATCGTTCGTCTATGTATTTTGAAATAACTTGTATGCGTTTGAATCTTTCTAACTCTTTTTCAACCTCTATAAAGCGGATAGAAGATTGCTTTATGTGAACAGATCGTTTAATTCGTCTTCCGCCTGTCTCTTGCATTCCTCGCCAGTTTTGAAACGATTCCGAAATTAGAGAGTAGGGAGGTACATACGATATGGTTTTGTCAAAGTTGCGAATTTTAACAGTAGTGAGATTAATTTCAAACACATCACCATCAGCGCCAAATCTATCCATAGTAATCCAGTCGCCAATTCGCACCATATCATTGGCCGATAGTTGAATACTTGCTACAAATCCCATAATAGTATCTTTAAATACCAACATCAATATGGCTGATGCTGCTCCTAAACCTCCAAGCAGAACTGCCGGTTTTTCGCTTACTAAAATTGCTATCACTACAAGTATCCCTATAGCAAAGAGGAATATTTTCACGACTTGAAAATAACTTTTTAGAGGTTTGTCTCTTAATGAGTCTCTCTCTCCAAGCATATCTGCAAATGCATTTAACACAGATGATATGAGCCATATCACATAAATAACTATATAGGCATCAGCCAGTTTATCAAAAAATGCCATTGTTTTAGGAAAGTCAAAAAAGATAGTAGGTATTGATCCTTTTATCAAGCTAAAAGGAACAATCATGGCTACATATTTAGGGAATTTCCTATTTATAAGATATTTTAAGAAAGACAACTTTTTTATACGTGATGTTCTGTCCAAAACCAATGTGATAATCTTGCGTGTAACAACTTGCAAGATATAAACCAAGACAATAACTATGGCTATCAAAAAAATCAGGTTAATGTACTTGATAAACTGCTCGCTGATTCCCATGTTGCTTAAGAAGTTCATGGACCAGTCTCGGATAAAATTTGTTGATTGTGTGATTTGTTCAATCCGTTCGTTTTCGTTCATGTTAAATAAAAAATTAAATTCTGGGCGGTCTCTATCTCCAAAATATCATTCCACCTCTTAAATTATACACCTTAAATCCTTTTTTTGCTAATATTTTTGCAGCATTTATGCTACGTATCCCGCTATGGCAATATACTGCCACCGGAATTGAAACATCCAATTTGGTATCTACTATTTCTTCAAAATTAGAATCATAAATATCTATAAGTTGTGCTCCCTCAATTTTGTGTTGTTTAAATTCTTCAAGTGTTCGAACATCTACCAATTGAATAGGCTTCTCAGTAATAAGTTTTCTAAACTTAGATGGCCACAGTGATTGTATTTTATTAGATTTGCGGCGTGAAAAAAAAGAAAATGCTGTCATATATTTATTTGCTAAAGTTGATTGTTTTGAGAATTATTAAAATCAAAAGAACACCAATAAAACATCCTATTTAGTCTTTACAAGAAAACGGATAAATACTTCGTTACTCTCGTTTTTGAAACAGTCATCTCGCCTTGACGAGATTCCTTGATTTCATCTCGCCTTGGCGAGACGAAAGCTTTCGCTAAAGCGGAACAGGCTTTGTCTTTCCCGTTTTCTTATCAAAGACTGGAATTAAGGAGTTTTCTGGCAGATACTATTTAAAAGATATTTTTGTTCTCTTTTCTCTCTTGATAATACGTTATTTTACAAAGGTATGAAATTTATTTTGTGTGAGAAACTTTAAATAGC
>JAQVGF010000141.1 GCA_028696875.1 Dysgonamonadaceae bacterium | reverse complement strand
CCTCCGGTATGCACCTGGGCTTTTACTACAACTAAGTCGTAGTCAAGTTTTTCGTATGAATTGATGGCATCGTCAACACTGTGGCACAGATAACCCGGATTAATCGGGATTCCGTACCTTACAAAGATTTCTTTGGCTTGATATTCATGAATTTTCATGGGACTACTTTTTAAATATGTAAGAATATTGAATTAGCAAATGTGAAATTAAATATATTTTCGACAATTGAAAGTTGCTTTGACTGATTTAACGTATTATTTGAGTGAAATGTTTTAAATATGGGAGAATTTATGGGAATGTTTGTGAATTAATGTCGTATGTAGGAAAAAGTGATGGGTTATGAGGTGTGCGGTAAGGGATTTAGAAGGGGGTGACAATGAATGAAATTGACTTTTCGGAGTAGACTCATAATTTTGAATTTTTAATTGCTCTAAACCTCCAAAATTGAGAGTCAACCCCGAATTTCGAATCTTGCATCTTACCTCTATCACCTCAGAACACTTACCACATGCCCTAAACCCCATACCCCACACCGCAGACCACATACCTCAAAAAACACACCCCATAACCCCATACTCAAACCATTTTTTCACTTTTTATGCTTATATTTGCACTTATAAAAAGAACAGAACAACAACCTATTAAAAATTATATGAGCACTTTTCAAGATTTATTATTGAAACGACGGAGCATTCGAAGATTTAAAGAGGACTTATTAAAGCCTGAAGAGACAGAGCAAATATTAAAAGCAGCATTACTTTCTCCCACTTCAAAAAACAGCCACTCGTGGCAATTTATTGTGGTGGAAGACAAAGAGATGTTACAAAAACTGGCACAATGCAAACCACAATCAGCTACTTTTATTGCCGATTGCGCTTTGGCTGTGGTAGTGTTAGGAAATCCACTACTAAGCGATGTTTGGATAGAAGATGCATCCATTGCCAGCATTGTAATGCAACTTCAGGCCGAAGATATAGGAGTTGGCAGTTGTTGGGTGCAAGTGCGCGAGCGCGAATACAATGAAAATATTCCGGCAGCCGATTATGTGCGTGACTTGCTTGATCTCCCCATGCCATTCGAAGTTCTTTCCATAATTGCTTTTGGTAAAAAGCAAAAGGAACGGAGACCTCACAATATAGAGGATCTTCATTGGGAGAATGTTCATATTGGTAAGTTTCAGTAATAGTTTCTACAGTATTAGATATGTTTAAACTGCGTGGCAAACAAGCAGACAGAATGGCCAATGGAGTAACATTGTTACTGTTTGGATTCCTGTTCTTGTTGATTCAATTGAGAGTATCCGGTCATTGGTTTTGGTTGACATACATAAAAAATCCTGCAACCTATTTTTTGATTGCCGGGGCTGTTTTCCTTTGGTTGAAGCGTGAAAAAGCATTAGGGTACATCCTAACCGGGATTGGAGTAATTGGTTACTGTGATATTACTTTTGAGTGGACAAAAAACTATACACAATTTGCTTTCCCCATTCTAATAATGCTCTCAGGAATCGGACAAATTTTTTTTGCAAAAAAATAGAACTAAAAATAAAAAATAATTATGAGTAAAATTGATTTTGATCTTACAAAGATAAAAACCTTTATTTTTGATATTGATGGAGTACTTTCACGTCAAACAATCACATTGGCAAGTGACGGAGAACCCTTGCGCACTGCCAATATACACGATGGTTATGCAATTAATTTAGCAGTCCGAAGTGGCTATGGCATAGCCATTATTACCGGTGGGAACACCGAATCGGTGAAAGTTAGATACAGAGCATTGGGAGTGAAACACATCTATATGAATTCAAGTATTAAAATGAAAGACTTTACGCATTTGTTGGAAAATTCTGATTTCAAAACCGAGGAGATGGTCTATGTAGGCGACGATATTCCCGATTATGAAATTATGCAACAAGTAGCATTGCCTGTGGCTCCAGCCGATGCAGCACCGGAAATAAAGCACATTGCAAAATATATTTCTCCGAAAAATGGGGGAGAGGGAGTGGCACGCGACATTATTGAACAAGTTTTGCGCGTTCAGGGAAATTGGATGCATGAGGAAGCATTTGAGTGGTAGATAGTTTTTTATTAGCTATGTGGTAAGTGTGTTTTGGGGTATGGGGTAGTGTGATATGTGATGAGCGATAGTATAGTCTTTTAATCAGAGGCATAACTATTAACTTCTTACTTCTTACTTCTTTCAACTATTACCTAAAAACTCTTTGACCGAAAAAATATTTTCTTATCAAAGTATCAAAATTCAGTGATTTGTTAGCAGAGACTAAGGAAGATGTTGCAAAAAAACGATGTTTTAGTTTTGTCAAAAATACCACTTTTAAATAGTATAAATTTACACTTTAAACCCCATTTATTCCTATTTATAAGTAAAAGCAATTAAACACTCATAAATCAATATAGATTGCATTTTTGATCCCTCTTTCCGACTCGAAATATTAACACTAAAAAGTTTGATTTGTTGAGAAAGAAACCTTATTTTGTGAATTGAATATTAAAATATAATTAGATAATGGCAAAAGTAATAGGTCACGTAGTTGTTAACACTGAACGATGCAAAGGTTGTGATTTATGCGTTGTTGCTTGTCCCAGCAATGTTCTCAGCCTGCACCCTCGCGAAGTAAACATAAAAGGATATCATTTCGTATATATGAAAAATCCCGATGATTGCAACGGATGTTCCAATTGCGGATTAGTTTGTCCGGATGGAGCTTTGACAATATATCGAAAGAGAGTAGAATAGTAAGTTTTCTTTACCATTCTTGTTTATTAAAATAAAAAAATCACACAATAAGTTATGTCAGAAGAAATTACTTTGATGAAAGGCAATGAAGCTGTTGCTCATGCTGCCATTCGATATGGTACCGATGGATATTTTGGATATCCCATTACACCCCAGTCGGAAGTGCTGGAAACTCTTATGAATGAAGCCCCATGGAAAACTACAGGAATGATTGTGCTGCAAGCCGAAAGTGAAGTGGCTGCCATCAATATGGTATATGGCGGAGCTTCGTGCGGCAAAGCATCCATGACATCTTCATCAAGCCCCGGGATGAGTCTCAAACAAGAAGGTATTTCTTATTTAGCAGGTTCCGAATTACCTTGTTTGCTTGTGAATGTGATGCGTGGCGGTCCCGGACTGGGAACAATTCAACCTTCGCAATCCGATTATTTTCAAACCGTAAAAGGGGGAGGACACGGAGACTATAAACTAATCACTTTAGCTCCCAATTCCGTTCAGGAAATGGCAGACTTTGTAGAGCTTGGCTTCGAACTTGCTTTTAAATATCGCAATCCTGCCATTATACTTTCCGATGGAGTAATTGGTCAAATGATGGAGAAGGTGAAACTGCCGGAATTTCGTCCTCGACGTACCGAAGAAGAAATACGCGAACAGTGTCCTTGGGCAACTTTGGGCAAACCCGCTTCACGGAAACCAAATATCATCACCTCACTGGAGCTTGATGCAGAAAAGATGGAGAAAAACAACCTCCGCTTTCAAGCAAAATATAGAGAAATAGAAAAAAATGAAGTTCGATTTGAAGAAACCAATTGCAAAGATGCTGATTATTTGTTGGTAGCATTTGGCTCAACTGCACGTATATGTCTCAAAACTATTGAGCTTGCTCGTGAAGAAGGAATCAAAGTTGGATTGTTACGCCCCATTACGCTATGGCCATTCCCAAGCGAAATATTAAGCCAATATGCTGATAAAGTGAAAGGAATGCTCACAGTGGAAATGAATGCCGGACAAATGGTTGAAGATGTCCGTTTGGCTGTAAATGGCAAAGTTAAAGTTGAGTTTTACGGACGCCTTGGTGGTATTGTTCCAACACCCGATAAGGTGTTAGAAGCGTTGAAGGAGAAAGTAATCCAATCTTAAAATCCGAAAGGTCTAAATGAGTCCCAAAGTAAGAAAAATAATATTGATATTATTTTTAATTTCCGTTGCAGCAACGGTTGTTGTGTATTTTATTACCGATAAAGAGATCACCTCTACTTGGATAGCCGGAGGTATTGCCGGTATGTTCTATGTGATGTATCGATTTTCAAAGTGAGTTTTACAAACCAAGAACAAATTAACTCTGACAAAATATTTATTTAACCTTTTTCTTATCAGATATTCACAAAACTATAACCTCATATAAGCACTAAACAATAAAAAAATGAGTAACGAATCAATAATAAGTCCCGAAAATCTGGTTTATGCCAAACCGGAATTAATGAACGATAACGATATGCACTATTGTCCCGGTTGTTCGCACGGTGTCGTGCACAAACTAATTGCAGAAGTTATTAAAGAAATGGATATACAAGAAATAACCATTGGGATTGCACCGGTTGGTTGTGCCGTATTTGCGTATAACTATATCGATATAGATTGGCAAGAAGCCGCACACGGGCGTGCACCTGCACTGGCAACTGCTGCAAAACGTCTGTTGCCCGACAAAATGGTGTTTACTTATCAAGGTGACGGCGACCTTTCGGCTATTGGTACTGCTGAAACCATACATGCTGCAAACAGAGGCGAAAACATTGCCATCATCTTCATCAACAATGGTATTTATGGAATGACAGGAGGTCAAATGGCTCCCACTACGTTGCCAATGATGAAAACCGCGACCAGTCCCGAAGGTCGTAATACGGCAACAATGGGAAATCCGCTCAAGATTTTAGATTTGTTATCGTTGTTGGACGGAGTTTGCTTAACTACCAGACAAAGCGTTCATACGGCCGGTGCTGTTAGAAGAACCAAACGAATGATCCGTAAAGCATTCGAAAACTCCATGGCAAACAAAGGAACTTCTATTGTTGAAATTGTTTCAACTTGCAGTTCAGGGTGGAAAATGACGCCCGTAGAAGCAAACAACTGGATGGCTGAGAATATGTTCACATTTTATCCTATGGGTGATATTAAAAACGTGTAAGTTAGTTTCGAAAAAAACAAAAATATGATACAAGAAATAGTGATTGCTGGGTTTGGAGGTCAAGGAGTATTGTCGATGGGTATGATTTTGGCATACTCAGGAATTATGGAAGGTAAAGAGGTATCGTGGTTTCCGGCTTATGGTCCCGAACAACGTGGTGGAACAGCCAATGTTACTGTTATATTGAGCGATGAACGCATCAGCTCGCCTGTGCTCAATAGCTACGATGTGGCTATTATTCTAAATCAACCTTCGCTTGAGAAGTTTGAGAAGATGGTGAAACCCGGGGGGAATTTAATTTACGATACTTACGGTATTCAGATTCCACCAACGCGTACCGACATAAACATATATAAAATTGATGCTATGGAAGCATCCATGAAAATGGAAAATACTAAAGTTTTTAATATGATTGTGATGGGAGGTCTGTTGAAGATATCGCCCATGGTACGATTAGAAAATGTGATTTTAGGCTTAAAAAAATCACTGCCCGAACGTCATCACAAGCTATTGCCAATGAATGAAAAAGCTATTTTAAAAGGGATGGAGATAATAGAGTTGGTGAGTAAAGCTGTAGCGGTAGAGAATAAGTTAAGCTAAAACCAAGCAACGTACGCTCATTCGCACTCTTACCCTGCCTCGTTTGCAACAGCCTGTCCCGTTATGTCAACGGGACAGGCTGTTACAAAAGCAGGGGGGAATGTGGTTAATTGTTTTAAAAATAAAATCAATATTCAAGAGTCCACTCTGAAAACCCTCAATTGCTGATTATTATCTGCTGCGCCAGCAATCTCCTTGAATTACTATGTCGACGGAGTTAAACGCCTTG
>JAQVGF010000140.1 GCA_028696875.1 Dysgonamonadaceae bacterium | reverse complement strand
TGGTAGAAGTAGCCAATAAATATCAGGCAAAAGGCATCCAATTTATTGCTATCAGCAGCAACGATCCGGAAACTTATCCTGAAGATGGTCCGGAGCATATGAAACGGGTTGCCAAAGAGCAAGCTTATCCTTTTCCTTATTTGTATGACGAAACACAAGAGGTGGCAAAAGCTTATAAGGCAGAATGCACGCCCGATTTTTTTGTTTTTGACGCTGATTTAAAATGCGTATACAGAGGTCAGTTTGACGAAACACGTCCAAACAGAGGTACTCCTTCAGGAGAAGATTTGACCGATGCATTGGATGCTATCATTGCAGGCAAAGAGGTAAGTTCTTACCAAAAACCCAGTATTGGGTGCAATATTAAGTGGAAGAACAAGAAAACTGAAGTAAGAAAATAGGCTTTATTCGAATCTCACCGATGCCGCACGAGTCCTCTCGTGTGGCTTTGATAATAAAAATTACACGATACAATCGCGCGATAGCGTGTGTGGTTTGATGGATAACTGCAACTGCAGTCCAGTATTGTGCATAATATAAGAACAGATTGTATTAATTAGTGCAATACAGATAAACCAAACAAGATGATTATTGCGACTTACTTTCCACATCACAATTAATTTCCAAACTGCTTCCCAAAGAATAAGAATGATAATGGCTGATATCAGCCAAGCCTCTTGTAAATATGGAATGTTCATGGTGTGAATATTTAGTTGTTATTTGTCTGAAAAGTTTAATTCTGAATCTACTCTGAAGACACTCATTTGCTGATAATTAGTTTTTTTATACTCTTAGTCTCTAAAGGGAAAAACCTAATAATCAGACTCGGTCAAAATCTTCTTCAGGAGATTTAGAGGTAAAAATTAGGAAGTCTGAATTTTCGGAGTAGACTCACGATTCGTTTGCGGAAATTAGTCTGTTTTGTGAGACTGCCCAAAATGCAATTAATAAACTTTTCTTGCATCGATGTGTTAAAGTAGTCATACAAAATCTTAAACAAACAACATGCAACTAAAAAGACTTTTTAACCTTATAATTCTCATGTCGCTCTTCGTTTCTTCATTTGCTCAAATAGACAATGCAGTAGTTTCGGGCACAGTGCGCCATGAACAATCAAAAGAGTTATTGCCCTATGTAAATGTAGTAGTGAATGATAGTGAAGGTGCGTTTTTAACCGGAACAATAACCAATGATGATGGAATCTTTACCATTGACGGTTTAAGCACCGGCGACTATTCGGTGATCGTCTCATTTATGGGTTTTACGGAGAAAGTTGTACCGCTCCATGTTGGTAGTTTAAATCGGTTTTTAGATTTAGGAACTATTTCCCTATCAGAATCTACTACACAACTTGAAGAAGTTATCGTAACTGCCCGAACCATGGAAGTTTCATCAAGAATGGATAAGAAAACATTTTCCGTTGAAGATAATTTAAGCCAACAAGGTGGGTCGGTTCTGCAGCTGATGCAAAACTTGCCAGGTGTTACCATTGATAGGGATGGAAAGGTATTCCTTCGCGGTAGCGACAAGGTAACTATTTTAGTTGACGGAAAGCAAACTGCTATAACTGGCATAGGCTCTCAATCGGGTCTCGATAATATTCCGGCTTCTGCAATTGCATCGGTTGAAATTATTAACAATCCATCAGCAAAATACGACGCAAGTGGAATGGCTGGTATTGTGAATATTGTATTTAAAAAAGACCAGGAGTTTGGTTGGAACGGTAAGGCTGGTCTTATGTTAGGTGTTGGAGCATTAGCTGAGAAAGAACCTAATTTAGATGGTATTCGCGATCAGTATAGCTTTACTCCCAAAATCAACCCTTCGTTTTCATCAAACTATAAGCGAGAGAAAACAAACGTTTTTGTTCAAGCCGATTTACTCTATCATAAGCAAATGATGAAAAATGAGTTCACATTACGAAGCTACGACAATGGAGATAAGGTTCATCAACAATTTCTTGAAAACAGAACGCAACCTATCTACAACGTAAAGGCTGGAATAGACTACAATCCGAACAAGAGGAATACGTTTACTTTCTCAGCACTATTCAACTATCGAGAATATACAGACCTGGGAGATTTGCCATACGATGATATAAATGGAAATAGAATACGCCTATGGCAGTACTATGAAAATGAGATAAACCAAACCTTGTTTGCTACGCTGACGCACAAGCATTCGTTTAATCAGCCCGGACACAGTTTGACATCATCATTTAACTATTCGTTCCGGCGCAAGGACGAGGTGTTTAACTTCACAAATAGAGAGTACAATCCTGATTTGTTTGGAACTGACACTACAGGCTTAATAGCCGATGAGCATATTTTTGACTTGACAATTGATTACTCAAAACCTCTCAAATCCGGCAGACTGGAAATAGGAACTAAGCAGCGTGCACGTAATTTCCCAAATGATATTTACTTTAAACCCGGCGATAATTCAATATTAGACCCTACCCTATCTGGAAGTGCAGAATATAGGGAGTGGCTTTCGGCAGTTTATGGAACTTACATTTATGAGCTTAAAAAGTTTGAACTTGAAGCAGGTCTAAGGGTTGAATATGCAAAAGTGGATTATTTGGTTGACCCCAACCATAGCGTTTACAGCAGTACAGGGTTTGATTATATTGACCCATTTCCAAGTATTAGGGCAACCTGGTTAATTAGCGATAACAGCAGAGTATCAGTGTTCTATAATAGGCGTGTAGACAGGCCGGAAGAGAAAGAATTGAGAACATTCCCAACTTACGCAAGCCCTGAAATACTTTCAATGGGTAATCCAAACCTACAGCCTCAGTTTACGCAGTCTGTTGAACTGGGATATAGACAATCGTGGAATGGCGGATACTTCTATAGTTCAGCTTACCATAGAATGTCAACAAATATCCTCACTAAAATTATAACTGAGGTGCCTATGTCGAACCGATTGGCTGAGGTGAATCAGAATGCTGATAAAGGACAAAACACGGGAGTTGAACTTGTGCTTGACCAACAATTGGGAAGCAAATTAAGATTGAATGCCAATGGGAATATTTATAGGAATAACATAGGGGCATTTACGATAGTAAATGCTTATCCAAGTGATATTACATACGTTGGGCAGAAACAAAATATTATTACGGGTAATGCTAAGGTTAACCTCATTGCTAAAATGCTAAAAGATACTGAACTCCAAGTAACAGGTATTTATCTTGCTAAGGATATTATTCCGCAAGGAAAAATTCTCGCGCGTTACTCTATTGATGCAGGATTGAGTAAAAAGATACAAAATGGTAAGGGGGAACTATTCATTAATGCGAGCGATATTTTAAATACCCTTGTAATGCGGCATGAGATTGAGGGCACAACCTTTAGCCTTATTTCTGATGATTACTACGAAACTCAGGTAGTACGCATAGGTTACCAGTATAGGTTTTAATTAGCCCAGTTCAATTTTATAAGCCGCCATTAATCAAAATTGTTGCAGACTTGCAAGGTTCATCTAACCCTGGTATATATGTGATGTTACCAATAATATTCATTTTCTGTAGCCGTTGTCTCCGATGTCAAGTTACGCTGTCGATTTGTTTCTGTGCATCAAAATGTAAACAATAGACAATATTCCTATTGTATTAATAAGTGCAATACAGATAAACCAAACAAGATGATTATTGCGACTTGCTTTCCACATGGCAATTAATTTCCAAACTGCTTCCCAAAGAATAAGAATGATAATGGCTGATATTAGCCAAGCCTCTTGTAAATATGGAATGTTCATGGTGTGAAAAATTAGTTATTGATGTTTATTTGTTATTTGTCTGAAAAGCTTAATTCTTCTTTTTAATCGGAGCTAATAAAAGATAAACGCAAGCAAGATACAAAAACATTTCAATCAAATCAAAAAAAATAGCCCTTTGATTAAGGCTGCTCCTTTTTCGGTATAGACGTGACTAATTCCATAACTTTCATAAAATATCACAAAACATCAAGTATCAATGTATCAGAACCCTGTCTGAAAATATTTTTCATAAAATATCTTTAAATATCCTTTATTATGACCAAAAATGGGTGTAGATTTGGGTGTAGATTTTAAAAGGTAAAACAGTATGAATATCAAAAGAAACATCATTTTTGCTATTAGAGAGCAGAAAGAAAAACGGAGAACCAATCGTTGAGAATGTACCTATCAGGATGCGTGTTGTTTACAACAATCAACGAGCGGAATTTGTAATTATGATGTAGTTGTTGTCAAAATAAAAGTTTGTCATAATTTTCAAGTCTGTTTGAAAATTCTTACATTTACATAAAATATTCAATTGTGATTGAAACAATAGCTTCCATAAGAAAATATAATTTTTGGGACAGTAATCCAATAGATTTAGGGTATATCCGTACTTCTTATACGAATAAGATAGGACAATATATTGGGAATAAACTCGTAAAGGTACTGGTTGGACAACGACGAGCCGGCAAGAGTTATATCCTGCGACAGATAGCATCCAAATTAATAGCACAGGGAAGTAAAGAGCGAAACGTTTAACTCTATCAGATACTATGATCTTGTTTAGACTGACTATAAAAGCACAGGTGGAGATAGTGGAGGTCTTATCTTTATTACAGGATCCAATGGGATAAGATATACAGGTGGTATTCACTTGGGTGTAGCAAATAATAAGAAGTATTATTCTAAAGCAAGCAATGTACTAAATGCATTAGGTTTAACTCGTTACTAATTTGATGAAAAAATATATATTTTATATATTAGCACTAATGACTGTTTTGGTTTCGTGCAATAATGACTAATAATTCCAACTATCATGCAACGTATGGTATAAGCTGGAATCTTTATTTTCGTAAGGAAAAAGAATGGGTTGAATGCGTTCCTGAATTTGGATTTGTTGATATTGGAAAGGGTATTCGTCCGAACGAAAAAGATACTCTGTATATACCGCTCGATCAATTTAAGCATCCCTTGGAAAGTGGTAACTATAAGCTTGTTAAGGGTATTACGCTCAATAATCAAGAATGTATATTGACAAAGTATTTTAAAATGGAGTTTTAGAAAAATTCTTTTGAAAAATGTTTATATTTAGAATTATATTCTCCTGTCTAATTGGTTGTTTTGCGTTGTTGTTCATCAGTTGCACATCCAAAACAAAAACGGGTACGGATAACGTGCCTGTTGACAAGGATATTTCATCCATTGAGGGAACACAATTACTGGATTCATTGGATATTCGCTTACAATTAAGTGGTTCCATTTTTATTGGAAGCCCTGAAAAAATAGAAATGAAATTGATAAATAATTCAGGCTATACGGTGCTGACTGGAAATCCCTACTTATTAAAACGCTTCGAGTTTGGATATTGGTCTGTAGTACCGGAATTCGAAAAAATGATATGAACAGATGAAGGATATGATATAGAGCCTGAAAGTGAGAGAATTTTTATTTTACATATAGATTTTCTTAATGTAAATTTAGGGAAAGGAAAATATCAAATAGAAAAAGAAGTATCTGTTTTGATTACAAGAGAGAAAACACAAACCGATAATGATTCGACAGAGAACCGTTTACTTAAAACCGAATTTATTATTAAATAATCGGCTTATTATTTTGGTATAAAATGATCCTATTAAAAACAATAAATCAAGGATACACTTTTCTATGACGATAAGAATAACAATGATCCATCTCTCAACTCGCTATCATTTACAAAAATAAAAAAAGCGGCTATTGATTTGGGTGTAAAAAAGGGTGTAAATCGCATAATTGCTTGATTTACACCCTTTCTGCGGTATGGACGGGAC
>JAQVGF010000139.1:2570-5835 GCA_028696875.1 Dysgonamonadaceae bacterium | reverse complement strand
ATTCCGATCTGTATCAATGTGCTTTTGCCGGCGTTCCTGTAAGCGATTTGGAGAATAGATTGGCTTCGCACGACAAAAGTTATACAGAATATTTTACAGCTCCGTATCACATTGGAGAATCCATTGAAGAAAACCCGGAAGAGTATAAACGACGTTCACCCACAACGTATGCAAAAAACCTGCAAAAACCATTGATGATTTATACCAACACAAACGACAACGATGTGTATGTGGAGGAAGTGGATCTAATGATTGAAACATTGAAGCAACACGATAAAGACTTTAAGTATAAAATCTTTCAAGATGCGTCGGGCGGACATGGTTTTGATCGCATTGACAGTAAAGAAGCTACCGATATTCGTTTTACCGTTTATGAATTTATGGCGCAATACTTAAAACCGTCAAAACCTTTTAAGAGCAGACAAGAGATGCGGATAGCAGCGTATGGGTTCAATTAATTGACTACCCCTCGTTTGTCCCGCTTGAATAGCGGGAAGGGGCTTATGGTTTAGCGTTTGCAACGCAATTTAAAAAATAGCTAATATACTCATTATAACATTGTTATAGAAAACCCAGCTATTTTTATGGTTTAACATTTATAACGCGAATAGATAAACTATAAAGTTTATTTTATTGTTACAAACAATAAACCAACTGACCTCTTCTCGCTATTCAAGCGGGACAAACGAGGGGTAGAGAAGTGAACTCTGCATGAATAACTTACTGCATCCTCTTAATAATACTATACGCTTCCACCACACCCAACTCACCCGCTTTGCGGAGATCGTCAAGACCTAAGGTTGTTTCGCCAACGGACAAACGAGCCAAGCCACGATTAAATAATGCTTCCGCAAATTGAGGTTCGCGTTTAATGGCTTCGGAATAGTCGGCAATTGCACTTCTAAAATCTTGCTGAATGCTCAGAATTTCTGCTCGGTTGTAGTAAGCAAAAATAAAATCAGGATCTAAGCTCAACACCTTTTCGTAATCTTTTAAAATAGCATCGTATTCCAATGTTTTTTTAGATATTTCGGGAGCAGTTGTTGCACTGCTAAGAGGCGTGTTATCTTTTACAGCAGGGAGTTTCATACGTGTTGGCAAATCTACCAGGCGTGTTTTTGTTTCTTGTAAGTCAGGGTTAAATTCTACTTGTTTAGAACGGGAAATGGCGCGAGCAAAATAGGCTAAAGTAAACGTTGGATCTTTAGCGATTGCCATATCAAAATTCTCAATGGCACTTGCATAGTCTTGAATAAGCATAAAGTCCAAACCTCGTCCTAAATATAAAGCCGCATTATCAGGTGTTTCTTCAATCAATTTCGAGAAATTTTCGATAGATCGAAAATGTGTTTGCACTTGCAATTCATTGAGTGAAGCTTCAGAATTTGTGGCTCTTATTTTCCACGCTAAGTTCATTCTGTTGTTAGCTTTATCAATTGTGGAAGAGTAATAAACGGGACGTTGTACTTCGTAGGGTCTTTCGTAATAGGTAATTACAAATTTTGGTTCAAGCGAAATTTCTGTATGTATATTTTGTACTTTTCCCCGGGTTTGACTATCGTATTTCAACTTCTCCTCTTTTTTCTTATCGGCAACAACCAGCATATTAAACTTCTCAATATCCTTATCTGTCTCTTCGCGCGTTCCCAATGATTTCGTTTTTTTCGAATCATCTACTTGAGCTAATTCATCGCTTTCAATTATCCGTTTAGCTTCAGCTTCTTTTTGGCGAGCCAATACGTAATCCTTTTCTGCACCTTTCAAATCATTCATTTGGCGTTTAAGTTGTGCACGAGAATAATATCCTTGAAAAAAATCGGGGTGTTCATTCAACACTACTTCTAAATCTCGCAACGCTCCCTTGTAATCTCCAATTTCAGCATTGAGCATCGAGCGATTCAGGTACGCAATGGTATTGGTAGGCTCCAGTTCGATAACTTTATCGAAATCTTTAATTGCCCTGTTATTATCTGCTACTTGTGCACGAAGTAAACCACGGTTAAACCGCGCAATTAAATTATTTTCGTCCATCTCTATTACACGATCATAATCGGCCATTGCTCCTCGCAAATCTTCCAAATGGTATCGCACAAGACCACGATTGATATAATTTCCTTCAAAATAGGGGTCCAAACGAATAGCTTCGTCCAAATCGGCAAGAGCTTTGTTATAATTCCCTTGTTGAAGATACAATATTCCCCGTGCAGCAAACGAATGCGCTGTGTATGGATCCATTTCGATGGTGGTGTTGTAATCCTGAAATGCTTGTGCTGTATCTCCTTTTTCCAAAGACATGGCAGCACGCATGAGATATGCGGGCGTATAATCGGGGAACAATCTTAAAAGGTCTTCAAAAGTTTTTTCAGCTTTATCAAATTCCTTTAATTCGATATTAACAATCCCCATATTGAGCAACGTAATTTTATCTTCCGGAAGATAATCGAGGCTTTTTGCATAATCTTCAGCAGCTCCTTCATAATCCTCTCTATTTTGACGTGCAGCTCCACGTAGCTGATAGGCTGCTATCCAATATGGATTTCGCTCTAAACAGAGCGTACAATCTTCTTCGGCTCCCTTGAAATCGTCTAAAAAAAACTTCGCCATTCCTCTGTAATAATAAGGTGCAGCTAAATAGGGTTTTGAGCCGATAACTTGATTAAAATATTGTATTGCTAAAACATAATCTTCGAAATAAAGCGCATTTCGTCCAATAAGCATCACTCGCTCGGTGTTTACCTGAGCAGTTGCGGCCGTCAGAGAAAGAAAGAAAAAGAGATTGATTAATAATCTTTTCATAATAAAAGTACATCAGTGCTACATCAAAGATACGCAAGCTATGTTAGTAAAAAAAACATGAGCTTCTTTAAAACCACTATATAGAGAGAATAAACTGAGTATAGTTTAATATCTATTTCTCCGAAAGCATGAAAAACAATTATTTTATCGAAATTAATCGTTCCTCATTGTCGCCGACAGTAATTTGAACTTTCACCACATCATCGGGCAACAACGTTTCCACCAATTCCGGCCATTCAATAAAACAAAGATTTCCACTATAAAAATAATCTTCGTATCCAAAATCGTAAACTTCATCTAAGTTTTTAATCCGATAAAAATCGAAATGAAAAATAGGTTTACCATCTTCGTTTTTGTACTCGTTTACAATAGCAAAGGTAGGACTGGTTATTGTTTCTTTTACACCCAATGCTTCACAAATAGCTTTAATAAAGGTGGTTTTGCCCACTCCCATCTCTCCGTAAAAAGC
>JAQVGF010000139.1:0-2470 GCA_028696875.1 Dysgonamonadaceae bacterium | reverse complement strand
GACTTCCTCTCTGCCTATTCAGCCGTAAATCAAGGACATTGCCATCCGAAAATAGTTGAAGCCTTAAAAACACAAGCAGAAACTTTATGCCTTACATCGCGTGCATTTTACAACGATACACTTGGACCGTACGAAAAACTGATGAATGAGATCTTCGGCTACGACAAACTCCTTCCCATGAACTCCGGAGCAGAGGCTGTTGAGACAGCCTTAAAACTTGCGAGAAAGTGGGCTTATCAAGTGAAAGGAGTTGAACAAGACAAAGCATTGATTGTTACGTGCAAAAACAATTTCCATGGCAGAACTATTTCTATTATTTCTTATTCCACAGATGAAAATGCGAAGAATGAATATGGTCCCTACACGCCCGGATTCGAAATAATAGATTATAATAACACTGAAGCTTTAAAAAATATTTTAGAGGAAAAAGGAAAGAATATTGCAGCATTTTTAGTAGAACCCATTCAGGGAGAAGCAGGAGTGGTTGTTCCGGATGATGGCTATTTGAAAAAGTGTTACGACTTATGTAAACAGCACAACGTGCTTTTTGTTGCCGATGAAATACAAACCGGCATAGCACGAACCGGAAAAATGCTCTGCTGCGATCACGAAAATGTCCGCCCCGACATTGTTACTTTGGGCAAAGCCCTTTCAGGAGGAGTATTACCGGTTTCGGCTGTATTGTGTGACGATGAAATTATGATGACAATATCGCCCGGACAACATGGTTCCACCTTTGGTGGTTTCCCTTTGGCATGTACGGTTGCTACTGCAGCAATGAAAGTGGTATTGGAGGAAAACTTAGCTGACAAAGCTGAAGAATTAGGCCAAATTTTCCGTGATGAGATGAGTAAAATAAAATCTCCTTTCATAAAACAAATTCGTGGAAAAGGACTTCTGAATGCTGTGATTATTGAGCCTCACAATGGCAAAACAGCATGGGATGTTTGTGTTAAAATGGCTGAAAACGGACTGTTGGCTAAACCTACTCACCAACACATTATTCGTTTTGCTCCTCCTCTAATTATTACGGAAGAACAACTGCGAGAAGGGATAGAGATCATCAAAGAATCAATTAAATTATTGGAATAATATGCAAACAGCAAAAAAGATATTAATGGTTCGTCCGGCAAAGTTTGCTTATAATGAGCAAACTGCCAAAAACAATTACTTTCAAGAAAAACTTGCAAATTCTAATCTCAATGATAAAGCTCTGGAAGAGTTCGATAATTTTGTGAACGTATTACGAGACAATGAGGTTGAGGTAATTGTTGTTCAGGACACAGAATATCCGCACACACCCGACTCTATCTTTCCTAACAACTGGTTTTCAACGCATCCCACAGGAGAACTTGTTCTCTATCCCATGTTTGCCGAAAATAGAAGAGCGGAACGAAAGCCAACTGTTTTAGGATCAATCCAAAGACATTTTCCGGCTAATAAAACAATCGATTTAACCTATGGGGAAAGTGAAAATAAATTTTTGGAAGGTACTGGAAGCATTATCTTAGATCATACCAGCAAAATTGCATATGCTTGTCGTTCTGAAAGAACGAACGAAGAACTCTTTCATGAATTTTGCAAGCAGATGAGTTTTGAGCCGGTACTTTTCAGTGCATTTGATGAAAATCACAATCCTATTTATCATACCAATGTGATGTTAAGTGTGGGAGAAAACTTAGCAGTAATTTGCACAGAATCAATTACAGATGAAAAAGAAAGAACGCATGTGATAAATAGTTTGCGTGAAACAAAAAAGGAGATTGTTGAGATATCTCTAAACCAAATGAAACATTTTTGCGCTAATGTACTTGAAGTTTATAGTTTGGATAACGAAAACCGTTTAATCATGTCCGAGGCTGCTAAAAATGCATTTACTTCTGATCAAAAAGATGTTATAAAAAGACATTGTAAAATCATTTCATCGTCTCTTCAAACAATTGAGCAAGTGGGTGGAGGCTCTGCCCGTTGCATGGTTGCAGAGATTTTCTAAATCTCTATCAAAATATGTAGTTACACTGATTTTAAAACTTATTAAACTAAAAAAAATGGCATTAAGAAAAGAATTGAAAGAGTTCATGTTGCGCGGAAGCGTTATAGATATGGCAGTAGGTATTGTTATTGGTGGTGCGTTTGGCAAAATTGTAACGTCGTTTGTAAACGACATATTGATGCCTCCAATCTCCATGCTAATAGGAAACACAAAGTTTACCGAAATGAAATTCGTATTTAGGGAAGCTGTGATGAGTGGCGAAGAAATTATCGACCCGGCAATAACATGGAATTATGGCATGTTTATTCAAAATGTGATCGATTTCTTAATTATCGGCGTTTCAATTTTCTTTGTTATCCGAGGAATTAATAAATTGAGACGGAAAAAAGAAGAAGAGCCTGCACCCGAAGTGAAACCCGCTCCAACTCCGCAAGAAAGTTTACTTATGGAGATACGCGATCTTTTGAAAAAAGATTA
>JAQVGF010000138.1 GCA_028696875.1 Dysgonamonadaceae bacterium | reverse complement strand
AAATAGAAATCAAATGTGCGAAACTTACCTTCCACTTTCAGCAGTTTATCCAAATGCAGTTTTGCAGTGTACTCTTTTCCCATTTTCAACTCATTGGCATCAGGAATAAAACGCAGGGTTCGTGTATTTATCCAAACCGTTTGTCCTCTAATGGAAGGAGAAAATGAAAATAACTTCTCTTTCACCTCGGCATTCAATTCCACAGCGGGCATCTCTTGAGCCAACTCAACCTGAATATAGGATTGAGGCGAAATTGTTCCATACGTAAATCCGGAAATGTATTGTACAAATTCAGGATCAATTTGCTTTGATTTCTTCTCTTTACACGAAGCAAAGGAGATTGCAATTAACACTAAAAAGAGGAGGTTGGTGATTGAAATTTTATTCCGCATAAAAAGTAAGGTATGAATGAGTGACGGTATTGAATAAAGAACAAATAGATAACGCTTTTGTTGTCTTTCATCAGAAAAGAAACGTCTCAAAACTCGATATAAGCCGCAATTCTCTCGATATCTTCTGAAGTAAACTCGTCTAACATTGCCAATTCATTCGTGGATTGAATATTTCCTTTGCGATTTCGCAAATTCATAATTGCTTTGGTTTGCTTATAATTGATGTATGGATGCGCATTTATCTCTTTGAATGTAAGTTCATTGATGTTGAGCTTTGTAAAATTATCGTCTTCGCGAACAAAAGGAGCAATTTGTTGAAAAACTTCATCCGATATTCCATAAACCTCTTTCAGTTGCTCAACGGAAGTGAATCCTCCTAACAAGTTTCGGTACTTTACAATACGCGCAGCGTATACGCTGCCAATACCGGGTACTTTTTTCCAGATGACGGTGTCGGTTTCGTTCAGATAGATAAATTCGGTGTCGGATAGTTTTTCTTGTCTTTCGTATTGGATATACTCGGGTTTCTCATTTTGATCATCCTTTGTAAATTGACTTCTGTTTTCTCTTGTTCTTTTAGTATAAGTGGGTTGCTCTTCTCTTCTTTTAGTTGAATAGACAAAGTTCTCTGACTCAGGTTTCTTATCGGTTAAGCTATTCTGCAATCGTTCAAAAGCCGCAATAAGAGAATCGTTCACGGGTATGGAAAAAGTTTGAGTATTTCGGGTTGATAAAACAATATTGAGAATAAATGAAAGCACAATAATCATCAAAACAATCAAAATAGCAATTGTTTCCGCACGAGTAAAATGCAAAAAATTCTTCCAATTCATAGGCACTATATTAGGTTGATTATAAAGATAGAAATAATTATTTTATCGCACCAAATAAAATAGTAACTTTGACAATATATTTTGTTAACAATGAACATTTCAATATACAAATATCTCTGTAAGATATGGTTTTAAATTATATTTGGATTGCCTTTTTCATCATCGCATTTGTGGTTGCATTTATCAAACTCATATTTTTGGGAGATACGGGTATTTTTACAGAAATAATGAATTCTACGTTTGATACAGCCAAGCTTGGTTTCGAAATTTCATTGGGCCTAACAGGAGTTTTATCGCTCTGGTTGGGCATTATGAAAATTGGCGAACGTGGTGGAATGATCACTGTTTTTTCACGCGCTGCGGCTCCTCTTTTCTCAAAACTTTTCCCTGATATCCCGAAAGGTCATCCTGCATCTGCTTCCATCCTTATGAACATATCGGCCAATATGCTTGGTTTGGACAACGCTGCTACTCCATTTGGATTGAAAGCGATGAACGAACTTCAGCAAATAAACCCCAACAAGAATGAAGCGTCCAACCCGATGATTATGTTTCTGGTTTTAAACGCTTCGGGTCTCACGCTTATCCCTATTACCGTAATGGTCTACCGTGCACAAATGGGTGCCGCTAATCCATCCGATATTTTCATCCCTATTATGATAGCCACTTTTGTGGCTACACTTGTAGGGACGTTAGCTGTTTGTTTTAAGCAACGAATCAATATCTTCAACAAAGCAATACTGGGTTTTTTTGGAGGTTTAGCAGCAATAATCACTTTAACTGTATTGGCTTTTCAAAGCTTGCCACAAGAACAAGTAAATATCGTATCCGGTTTGATAGCCAACGTTATACTTTTTTGCATCATCATTGTTTTTTTAATTAAGGGTCTGATGAAAAAGATCAATGTATTTGATGCATTCATCGATGGAGCGAAAGAAGGGTTTCACACTGCTGTCAGAATTATTCCCTATCTAATTGCACTTTTAGTGGGAATTGGTGTATTTCGGGCATCAGGAGCGATGGATTTTTTAATGGATGGAATGAAAGGTTTGGTTGGAATATTTGGTGGCGATACGCGCTGGATTGACGGAATGCCCACTGCTTTGATGAAACCGTTGAGCGGAAGTGGTGCGCGCGGAATGATGATTGATACCATGAGAGTATTTGGAGCTGACTCTTTTGCCGGCCGACTCTCTTCAGTCTTGCAAGGTGCAACCGACACAACATTCTACATTGTTGCTGTTTACTACGGCGCCGTGAACATTAAAAATTCTCGCTATACCGTTCCCTATGCGCTTTTGGCCGATTTGGCAGGCGTTATAGCTGCAATATTTATAAGCTACCTGTTCTTTGGGTAAGAAATAAGGGAAAGAAACGAAGTTAATTTGTAAAAATTCATCAATCACATGTCAATTACTTTTGAAGCAGAAGGTGTACAATTTCCAAAAATAAAAGAAGCGCAATTATCCAAATGGATAAATAGTGTGGTGGAAAAACATGATAAGAAGAGAGGCGAAATTGCTTATCTGTTTTGTGATGATGAGAAAATATTAGAAACCAATCGTGATTTTCTTCAACACGATTTTTATACCGATATTATTACGTTTGATTACTCCGAAGGAGACACCGTTTCGGGCGATATATTAATCAGTTTGGATACCGTAAAATCAAATTCACAATCTTATCAAACAACATTTGAAGAGGAATTGCACCGGGTAATTATACATGGGATTCTCCATTTGTGTGGATTAAATGACCATACACCTGAGGAAGAAAGAATGATGCGCAGTGCGGAAAATGATGCATTGAAAACATTGAGAGATTTTGATATTGTTTTGTAAACCGCCCTCGCTTTTTGTTTACAAATGTATATAAACGTAGATTGCACACTCTTTATTTAGTAAAAGCGCATTGCGGCTCCCGCCCGCATTGTGCGTAAGAGATAGATTAATACCTTTATGTATAATACGGTTTTGGAACCGCACTGTCCGATTCATTTCACGGATTAGTATTGGCGAGATCTATTCTCTTTCAAAACATTATTTTCTACTCAAACCAAACAACTGCTTTTTATTTTTGTTATTCAGTATTAACAATAAGAGCAGCATGTAAAGCTTTCTTTTTTAGTATCTTTGTCTCTTTCCAAAGAAATTATGAAATTTAATTACGACATATTAGTAGTAGGCGCCGGGCATGCCGGCTGTGAAGCAGCCGTTACTGCAGCTACATTGGGATCGGAAACACTTCTGATAACAATGGATATGGGTAAGATTGCACAAATGAGTTGCAACCCGGCAGTAGGTGGAATTGCGAAAGGACAAATAGTGCGTGAGATAGATGCATTGGGCGGACAGATGGGAGTTGTGAGCGATAAAACTGCCATTCAGTTTCGAATGCTTAATCGATCGAAAGGTCCAGCTATGTGGAGTCCGCGCGTACAGAGTGATCGCGAAAAATATATCCAGACATGGCGCACCATTATTGAAAACACACCCAATCTCTATCTTTGGCAAGATAAGGTTACGCAACTTATACTCAAAGATGGCGAAGTACGAGGAGTAAAAACTCAAATGGGTGTCGAGTTTCATGCCAAATCGGTAATACTTACAAACGGCACATTCCTAAATGGATTGATCCATGTTGGAGATGTTCAGTTTGGCGGAGGTAGAATGGCTGAGCCCTCTTCCTTCGGAATTACAGAACAAATGATGGACGCCGGTTTCAAAACCGATCGCATGAAAACGGGAACTCCCGTTAGAATTGATGGACGAAGCGTTGATTTTTCCTTAATGCAAGAGCAACCGGGAGATGATGATTTCCATAAATTCTCTTATTTAGATAATATACGGCGGGAACTGAAACAACGGAGTTGTTGGATAACTTTTACGGACGAATATGTTCACGAAGCCCTTAAAAAAGGGCTTGAGTTATCTCCTCTTTACAACGGGCAGATTAAAAGTATTGGTCCACGATACTGCCCCAGTATTGAGACCAAAATTGTAACATTTGCAGAAAAAACAAGCCATCAACTCTTTTTAGAACCGGAAGGAGAAACAACGCACGAATATTACTTGAACGGTTTTTCTTCGTCGTTGCCCTTAAACAATCAACTTGAAGCATTGCAACGAGTACCGGCATTCCGAAATGTTCATATTTTTAGACCGGGATATGCCATTGAGTATGATTTTTTTGATCCCACTCAATTGGAAGCTACACTGGAAACAAAACTGGTGAAAAACCTATACTTTGCCGGACAGATAAATGGAACTACAGGATATGAAGAGGCGGCAGGCCAAGGTCTGATGGCTGCTATCAATGCACATATCAAATGTCACGGCGGTGAGCCTTTCGTGCTGCATCGCGACGAAGCGTACATCGGGGTTCTAATAGATGATCTTATTACAAAAGGAGTGGATGAGCCCTATAGAATGTTTACTTCGAGAGCAGAGTATCGTATTCTTTTACGTCAAGACAACGCAGATGAACGATTAACTCAAAAGGCGGCTGATATAGGTCTTGCTAAAGAAAATCGCGTAAAACTTTTAAATCAAAAGACAGAAGAGGTAAACCGAATCATCGATTTTAGTAAGAACTACTCGTTAAAGCCAGAAAGAATCAACTCTTTTCTGGAAAAACTGGGAACCTCTCCGTTGCGTCAAGGTGTAAAACTGATCGATCTCTTGTCACGACCTCAAATTGATATTGAAATTTTGCAGGAAGCAGTTCCGGCATTAAAAGAACAGATTGATAAAATTCCTAACCGAAAAGAAGAGATAATTGAATCGGCAAATATCAAAATAAAATATGAAGGCTATATCAAAAGAGAGCGTATAATTGCCGATAAAATTACCAGATTGGAAGATATCACTATAAAAGACAAGTTCAATTACAACGGTATCCAATCATTATCAACTGAAGCACGAGAAAAACTTACTTCTATTAACCCGCAAACGATTGCACAGGCGAGTAGAATCCCTGGCGTTTCGCCCAATGACGTTTCTGTGCTGCTAGTTTTAATGGGAAGATAAAAGAGATTGTTCCACGTGAAACAATTCTATATATAAAATAATTAAACACAAAGCATGAGCATACAAAAATTAAAAGATATAGTAAGAAATATCTCAGATTTCCCGATTCCGGGAATAGAGTTTAAAGACATAACAACACTGTTTCAGTCACCGGAAAGCTTGCATGAATTATCGGATATATTGTACGAAATGTACAAAGATAAAGGAATAACGATGGTGGTGGGAATTGAATCGCGCGGATTTTTTATGGGACCCGCTACTGCGCTTCGCCTGAATGCGGGCTTTGCACCCATTAGAAAACCGGGTAAACTCCCTTACAAAGTATATGAGGAAAGTTACACCAAGGAGTATGGGGAAGATGCAATACAAATTCATGCGGATGCTTTGGGAAAAGATGATGTGGTATTAATTCACGACGATCTGTTGGCAACAGGAGGCACCATGCTTGCTGCATATAAATTGGTGAAAAAAATGGGCGTAAAAAAAGTGTACCTCAATTTTCTGATTGAACTGGAAATGCTTGATGCCAGAAAACTATTTCCGGAAGATGTTGAAGTGGAATCTATTTTGAAATTTGAAATATAG
>JAQVGF010000011.1:1889-25769 GCA_028696875.1 Dysgonamonadaceae bacterium | reverse complement strand
TCAATCTACTGGATGCGAATTATAAAGTTACCCGCGTGCAACCGGTGGATATGTATCCGCATACGCATCATGTGGAGAATGTGGTCTTGTTGGAACGGAAATAGTGAATATAAGTAGCTTTCAGCAATCAGCAATCAGCGGTCAGCTTTCAGCAATCAGCGGTCAGCTTTCAGCAATCAGCGGTCAGCTTTCAGCAATCAGGTGTTGGCTTTTAGCAACTCTTACTGCTCTGCTAAGGCGTAACAGGCTTTGTCTTTACCCTTTTCTTATAAAAGACTCAAATGGCAGTGGTTCCTTATCAGACACTAATAATAAGGCATGTAAAATCTTGTTTCTCTACAATTCACCAATCATCGGCGCACCCCATACCCCATACCCCATACCACAAAACTTATAATTCTTAACTCTTAACCTCGCTCGCGCGCTTTTGTAAAGCGTGTGTCGCGAAGCGAAATATTTATATCTCAAATATTATTTCACAGCCTCCAATTTATAACCACTTTTCCGCAATAAATTAATCAACCCATCTTCTCCCACCAAATGGAGACAGCCAACAGCAATAAACGAAGGTTTTTCGCTCATCATTTCGGGCAGTTTCTCCATCCATTTCTCATTTCTCGCTTTGTTCATTTCATCTTTTTCTTCTTGGGTGCTGGGACATGGATTATCGGGGTCGTCTTCTTCAAATAATTTTGCCATAGCTGTTAGATCTTGCGCATAATAGGCAGTCATCAGCTTGTCCATCTGTTGCTTACCATAGTCCATGTTCTTAATGGTACACAAAAGCGATTCTGCTTGACGCTGAACAGACTGTGAACCGAATAAAACATCAATCTGATCTTGTACCGATTCTAATCCCAATGTTTGACGGTAGCGATCCTTTGCCTCTTTCTGAAAATGTTCGTCCATACTCAAGTCCCCCTCATCCGAAGGATAAAGTTTCTTGTACATCATTACAGACAAGAGCGTGTTTAGCATAGCCGGTTTCATTTGTTCGAATTGGGCGAGGCCGGCTCCCACATATTCTTTTAATGTTTCGTCCAAAAGGCTTTGGTCTTCCTGGCTCATCAAGTCATCGTAGCTATATCCTTCGGGCATCAAAGATGCAATCATCAGTTGCATCTGCATTTCGCCCATATTGTTCATGTCAAGCTCACCGATGGTTTGCTTGGTTGCCATAAAAGCCTCGTCAAGCCCATCAATGCTGTCCAGATACGAGATTGGGACTAAGTGATGGGTCCCAAACAGGTAAGATGGTTCTTCGAGATTGTTGCCGGAAATTTTCCACAATAAGCCTGTTTCTTGTTTTGTTTGACTGTTGGCACACGATGATAAGCTAATAGATGCGAGTAATAGAAAAGTCAAAATTTTGTGTAGCATGTTCGTTTATTTAGTTTGTAGTATGAGTGTTTTCTTAGGGTTGCCAATTCCGATCCAGTCGAATAGGATACAGAAAATGGTAAAAGAGGGAATGATATCGGTAAATGGAAGGATTTCTTCCGTAAAAGTAGTGAGTGCAGTAAATTTACCCCGTTTTTCTCCAAACATTTTGTAACTGATAATGGCAGCTATCGGTGCCCAGATGATATCCGAAAAATCTCCAATCAATGGAATTGCAAAGCTAATGCATCCTACCGCATCTAAGAGCAAAGAGAGGGCTAATCTTTTTATTTTGTAGTTCATTGGAGCTGTTTTCATTGTGAACAATGTGTTTGTTGTGCAAATATACTACATTAGAATTACATAAGAGTAAAAGGCTTAGAGATTGTTTTTTTCTTTTCCGGACAAAGGAACAAAAAAACGGCTCCACTGAGAGCCGTTTTTATATCGCTGGCACAAGTATGAGACTTGCGCCGGCAAAGTTTATCAGGAAGAAATATTGTCTTTATTTTATTATTAGACCCAGATACAAGGTCTCTGAAAATAAGGGGAGCGTAAAATTTGGGATACGCAAAACCTTGAATCCTTCTACAGGCTCAGAAACCATTTCTACAGTTCTTCCAATCAATGGTTTCCACCTGTGCATCTCGCACCTCGCACCAATTTTAACTGTCAACTATTCACTGAGTCCGTCTAAATATAACTCACCGTTTCACATTTCTACTCTGTTGCCGATGTTGATATTGGAATATATTTTCTTTGTCCCAATTCTTTGTCTAACATATAAACTCCGTAACCTTTTCCATCAATTAGACGCAGAGCGTCTATAATTGTTTGTACAGAATCCTCTTCTTCAACTTGCTCTTTCACGAACCACTGCAGCATATTATCAGTAGCAAAGTCTTTTTCTTCACGTGCAATAGCTACAATGTCGTTAATAAGTGCAGTTACAACTTTTTCGTGTTTCAACGTTTCTTCAAACGCAGCTAATACGGACTCCCAACTGGTGTCAACTTTTTCAATTGGTTTAAGCAGAACTTTACTATCCTTGGCAACCATGTAATTCATAAACTTCATGGCGTGATCTTGCTCTTCTTTGTATTGAATTTCGTACCAATTGGCAAAACCCGGTAGTCCTTCATGAGCGAAATGGGTTGACATGGAGAGATAAAGATAAGCAGACCATAGTTCTGCATTAATTTGTTTGTTAATTGCGTCTTCTAATTTTTTACTTAGCATAACTTGATATTTAAATATTTATTGGCTCCTTAAGAGCATTAGTAATTTTAATTTTGGAATTATTCATTTTGCCAAATGTGCATAATGCATTGTGGATATAACGCTTAAAACAGACCTTTGTTTTTTTATTTTCACACTATTAGCTAATATTAAATTTTTAAGAAAGGATTTTAGTTTTTCGTCACATTAAAAATGGCAAAATCGAAGCATAAAATTCTTATAAAGGAAAATAATAACTAAATTTGTGGCGCATTCTAAATAGATAGTTTAGATACATCGATAGATAGAATATATGTCTAATTAAATAATTGTCTCAAGAATGATAGTAAAGCGCTGTTTGCTCTTTTCTTGCAAAGACTAATTATAGAGCACACCAAAACAATGATAGAACACGAAGGAATCATTCATAACATCAACGGGAACCAATTCACCATTTGCATTACGCAAAATTCTGCTTGCAGTGATTGTCATGCTAAAGGTGCTTGTATGGCTGCCGATACCAAAGAAAAAATGGTAGATGTGTTGGATTCCTCCGGTCAATTTAAATTAAATGATCGAGTTTTACTTATCGGTAAGACTTCAATTGGTTATAAGGCCGTTTTATGGGCTTTTGTAATTCCGATAATTATTATGGTGGGAGCGATATTTGCAGCAACATCTGTTTGGCATGTTGGTGAACTACAAGCAGCATTGGCGGCGCTTATAACACTGGTGCCATATTATGCTTTTTTGTATTTGCTTCGACACAAAATGGGTGAAAAGCTGGCTTTTACAATAAAAAAATTAAATTAAGAACACGGTATGAATATGATGTTAATGGCAGTGGGTATACTTGGTGCAATAGGTGCCGGTGGTGCTACTATCTTATATTTTATTGGTCAAAAATTTAAAGTGTACGAAGACCCACGCATCGAACCTGTTCAGGAAGCTTTGCCTGGTGTAAACTGTGGAGGCTGTGGCTTTCCGGGATGTAACTCTTTTGCAATTGCTTGCGTTGAGGCAGAATCACTGGAGGAACTTAACTGTCCTGTTGGTGGTGCCGATACTATGGCAAGTGTGGCTTCAATTTTAGGTAAAACTGCAACAAAGGCAGCAAAAAAAATTGCCGTTGTTCGCTGTAATGGTACTTGTGAACACCGACCTCGCAAAAACGAATACGATGGAGCTACTAATTGTGCTATTGCCGCTCAACTATATGGTGGTGATTCCGATTGTTCTTTTGGGTGTTATGGTCTGGGAGATTGCGAAGCGGTATGTCCGTTTGATGCTATTCATGTAAATCCTGTAACATTAATCCCGGAAGTGGACGAAGAGAAATGCACTGCATGTAATAAATGTGTGGTTGCTTGCCCAAAAAACATAATTGAGTTGCGTAAGCAAGGGCCAAAATCGCGTCGTATTTTCGTAAGCTGTATGAATCAAGATAAAGGGGGTGAAGCACGTAAAGCCTGCGATGTTGCCTGTATTGGTTGTGGAAAATGCGAGAAAGTTTGTCCGTTTGAAGCAATTACAATAGCGGATAATCTTGCTTATATCGATGACGATAAGTGTAGGTTGTGTCGCAAATGTGTTCCTGTTTGTCCAACAAATTCAATTTGGGAATTAAACTTTCCACCTCCAAGGAAGAAAGAACCTAAAGTTGAATCAGCAGATGTGGAGGCTTGAGTAAAAGGCTTTGAAGATTAAAACTAATAACGAATATAACTAAAAAGGAGTAATTGATAAGGCTTAGTTTGGAAAAATGAAAATTTCGAACACGTTGAATCAATTGCTATTATTGTATGTTGAAAACATTTCGAATTGGCGGAATTCATCCAAAAGAAAATAAGCTTTCTGCCGGAAAATCCATTGAATCAATACCAATTCCCTCAGAGGTAATTGTGCCATTGGCACAGCATATTGGTGCACCTTGCCAGCCTGTTGTAAAAAGAGGCGATCCGGTAAAAGTGGGCACGTTGTTGGGTAAAAGCGTTGGTTTTGTTTCAGCCAATATCCATTCACCTGTATCGGGCAAGGTAAAGAAAATTGATAAAGCTTACGATTCCAGTGGATATAAACGCGATTGCGTATTTATTAATGTGGAAAATGACGAATGGGACGAATCCATCGACACAACTGCTGCTCTGGTTCGCGACTGCAGCCTTACTTCCAAAGAAATTATCGATAAGATTTTTGCTGCAGGTATTGTAGGCATGGGTGGAGCAACTTTTCCTACGCATGTAAAACTTACTCCACCTCCCGGAACCAAAGCAGAAGTGCTTATCATTAATGGTGTTGAATGTGAACCTTACCTCACTGCCGACCATACTTTGATGATGGAAAAAACCGAAGAGATTTTGGTCGGCATCGAAATACTTATGAAAGCTGTAAATGTGAATAGAGCCGTTATTGGGATCGAAAATAATAAACGCGATGCCATTGATAAGTTCAAACAATTTGCAAAATCCTATCCTACAATAGAGGTGCAATCACTGAAAGTGCAATATCCACAAGGTGGAGAAAAACAATTGATCGATGCCGTTTTGCGCCGTCAAGTTCCCAGCGGAGCACTACCTATTTCAGTAGGAGCGGTAGTACAAAACGTGGGTACTGCATTCGCAGTATACGAAGCCGTCCAAAAAAACAAACCATTAGTAGAACGTGTGGTAACAGTTACAGGAAAACACGTCGCAAATCCATGTAATGTATTGTCACGCATTGGAGTTCCTTTGACAGACCTGATTGATTATGCAGGAGGATTACCCGAAACAACCGGAAAGGTTGTAAGCGGCGGTCCCATGATGGGAAAAGCCATTGCGCGAATAGATATTCCGGTAACGAAAGGCACCTCAGGAGTTTTAATTATTCCCACTCTTGAAGCTCGGCGTAAACTGATGAAAGATTGCATCAAATGTGGCAAGTGTGTGAATATTTGCCCAATGGGATTAAATCCGACCACCCTTATGACCCTTACCGAATACGAAGTATGGGAAAAAGCAGAAAAAGAGAAAATTACAGATTGCATTGAATGTGGTTCGTGCAGCTATACATGCCCTTCTGACAGACCTTTGCTTGATTACATACGTCTTGGAAAAGGTAAAGTAATGGGCATAATGCGCGCCAGAAAAAACTAACGATTATAACAAACTTGAAATAATAAAATCCTTGTTTTTACAGGATTTGAGCTATGGAAAATAAACTTGTAGTATCACCTTCACCTCACGTTCACAGCGGCGACACCATTGCTAAAAATATGTACGGAGTGCTTATAGCACTTGTTCCGGCTTTTTTGGTATCGCTCTACGTGTTTGGGCTAAACGCTTTAATACTAACAGTGGCTTCTGTTCTGTTTTGTGTAATTACGGAATACGTTATTCAGCGCTACATGTTAAAACGAATTCCCACTATTGCCGATGGCTCAGCCATCATCACCGGGATTTTATTGGCCTTTAATGTTCCGTCAAATCTCCCGTTGTGGATTTTGGCAATTGGAGCAATTGCAGCAATTGGTATTGGGAAAATGTCGTTTGGCGGACTGGGGAATAATATTTTCAATCCGGCACTTCTTGGACGTGTATTTCTATTGATATCGTTTCCAACTCAAATGACCTCGTGGCCTCTTCCAAGCACAATGGCGCCTGTAGATGGTGCTACAGCTGCAACTGTTTTAGAGAATATGAAATACAATCCTGAAGCGTTAAGCTCTGTTTCTGATATGTTCTTTGGTTTAGAGAGTGGGTCAATTGGCGAAATGAGTGCTATGGCACTTTTACTGGGATTAATATATATGTTGTGGAAAAGGATTATCACCTGGCACATTCCTGTTTCAATATTAGTAACAGTTGGACTTTTCACGGCATCTATCTATCTCTTTGACCCATCACCTGCAAACAATCCTTTGATTCATCTTCTGTCGGGAGGACTATTGCTGGGAGCTATATTTATGGCTACTGATTATGCTACATCTCCGCTTTCTAAGAATGGGATGCTAATTTATGGTGTTGGCATTGGAGTTGTTACCGTTTGTATCCGCTTATGGGGAGCATACCCCGAAGGAGTCTCATTTGCCATATTGCTGATGAACGCTCTTACACCATTAATTAATATGTATGTTAAACCAAAAAGATTCGGGGAGGTAGTAAAAAATGTCTAAATTATCATCATCCTATAAAAATATGCTTTTGTCTCTTCTCTTTATCTGTTTGCTGGCAGCAGGATTGCTTGCAAAAGTGAACGATATGACAGAAAAACCTATTTCTGATGCAAAAGCATTGAAACTTGAAGAAGCTATAAAAAATGTAGTGCCACCGTTTGATAACAACCCGGTGAACGAATCTTATAAAGTAGCAACCGAAAAGGGCGATTCACTCATTGTATATCCCGCAAAAAAGGGAGATGATGTTGTGGGGTTCGCTGTAAACAGCTATTCCGACGATGGTTTTGCGGGCAACATTCAGGTTATGGTAGGTTTTGACACACAAGACAATGTGGTAAACTATGCCGTATTAGCCCATGCTGAAACTCCGGGATTGGGTTCGCAAATGGTTGATTGGTTCAAACCACAAGTACAGGAACTTAGTTTGATTGAGAAGATATTTGGCTTCGAAATTAAAAAGACAGAAACAAAAAGTTCAATCATTGGTAAGAGTCCGGGAACTACTAACTTCTCTGTTTCAAAAGATGGTGGAGACATTGATGCCATTAGCGCATCCACAATTACTTCCAGAGCCTTTTTAGAAGCTGTGAATAAAGCATATGCCGCATATACGCAAAGTGAAAATTATACTTCCACAGGAGCAACCATTGTTCCTGAAGAAGATGCAACTGAAATAAAAGAATGACGATGCTATGACAAAGAATATAAGAATATTGATTAATGGAGTTGTAAAAGATAACCCGGTATTTGTTCTTCTTTTGGGTATGTGTCCTACTCTTGCTACAACCAGTTCCGCTATAAACGGGATGAGTATGGGTTTAGCCACAATGTTTGTATTGGTTTGTTCCAACCTGGTAATTGCATCACTCAAAAACTTTATACCGGATTTAGTTCGAATACCGGCATTTATTGTGATAATTGCCACATTCGTAACAATTGTAGAGATGGTGATGAATGCATATTTGCCGGCATTAGCAGATAGTCTGGGGATTTTTATTCCGCTAATTGTTGTAAACTGTATAGTTTTGGGAAGAGCGGAAGCATTTGCAGCCAAAAACACGGTGCTCTCTTCACTTTTCGATGGAGTAGGCATCGGGTTAGGTTTTACGCTTGCACTTACACTGTTAGGTGTTGTGCGCGAGTTTATGGGTTCGGGAAGAATGTTTTCAGTATCATTTTTCCCGGAAGATTTTGGAGTTACACTTTTCATTCTTGCTCCCGGAGCTTTTATTGCGTTAGGATATCTTGTTGCTATATTTAATAAGTTGCAACGGAAATAGTTTGATGAGTTATGTGGATTGATAATTAAGAATGGTTTTTTGTGATTTTGGTTTTTCGTGATTTTGATTGCGAAAGCACAAAATCACGAAACCTCGAAAAAAAATAAACGTATTAGATAAAAATTAGTATGGAATACATTGGAATAATTATTGTTGCAATTTTTGTAAACAACGTTGTTTTAGCGCAGTTTTTAGGTATTTGTCCTTTTTTGGGTGTCTCCAAAAAAGTAGATACAGCTATTGGCATGAGTGCTGCTGTTACATTTGTTTTAACCATTGCTACCATTGTAACGTTTTTGTTGCAAAAAGGACTTTTAGAACCTTTCGGTTTGCAATATTTGCAAACGATTACTTTTATTCTGGTGATTGCGTCGCTGGTTCAGATGGTGGAAATTGTGATTAAAAAAGTTTCACCACCGCTTTATCAGGCTTTGGGAGTTTTTCTTCCTTTAATAACAACCAACTGTGTAATATTGGGTGTTGCTATTCTGGTTATTCAAAAGGATTTCACATTGCTTTCATCGGTTGTTTATGCTGTGGCTACTGCTGCCGGATACGCTCTGGCATTAATTATTTTCTCAACAATTCGTGAGCAGTTGGCTTTAACAAAAGTGCCCAAAGCAATGCAAGGTGTTCCCATAGCATTAATAACGGCAGGTATTTTAGCCATGGCTTTTATGGGATTTTCTGGAATAGAGCAAGTTTTTTAAGGGGTTGTGGGTTATGAGTAAGATAAGTGATGATATGTAAGATATTAATCCATAAGACCTCTATCACGTTCTTGACCAACCCACACACACCTCAAAACTCATACTACACACCTCTATACCTCCTTTTTCCACAAAAAAACTACCAAAACAGTAGTTTAATTGAAAAATTATTTGTATATTTAAAAGGTTTGTTATTTAAAAAAATGTTCTATCTTTGCATCCCTAAAATAAAAGAGGCGAATTATAGAAGGGAGGTTATAGCAACATTCGAGAAATACTGTAAGAAATAAAAATATTAGGAACTCGAAAATCTGCACCCAGTGTTGGTTTGCAGAGTGAAGACGATGCCATACAGTATGCTTGTTTTCAAACTATTTATAAATCAATAATTCGAAACAAAAGAAATTAAAAACAAAAGAAATTTAGAAAAATATTTAATATGATAATTGTACCACTCAAAGAGGGCGAAAATATTGAAAGAGCTCTCAAAAGATTCAAAAGAAAGTTCGAAAGAACAGGCGTTGTAAAAGAATTACGTCAACGTCAAGCATTTATTAAACCTTCGGTTGAAAGACGCAAAAGAAAGCAACACGCAGTATATGTGCAAACACTTCAAGAAGAAGAGGATTAATTTGCACTTTTGAATTTTATTTTCTTATCTTCGTAGTCAATAAAACTGACTTATGTTGAAAGATAAATTTATCAGATATCTCCGCTACGAAAAGAACTGCTCTTCTCATACGGAGATTTCGTATTTAAATGACTTAAATCAGTTTCAGGAATTTATAGAATCTGAAACGGGAGAATTTAATCCCAAGACTATTGACACAGATTTGATACGAATGTGGATTGCCCAACTTATTGAAAGAGGATTTAAAGCAAGCACCGCCAATCGTAAATTAAGTACGCTAAAATCGTTTTACACATTTCTTCAAAAGAAACAACTAACTAATACAAATCCGGCAGCATATATTACCGGACCACGAATGGATAAAAAACTTCCTTCGTTCGTAAAACATTCCGATATGATTGAGGTACTAAACCCTGATTCCTTTTCTGATAATTTTGAAGGAAAAAGAAACCTTTTTCTCCTAAAATTATTGTACCTTACGGGCATGCGAAGAGAAGAGTTAATCGGGCTGAAAGATGAAGATATAGATTTTTTTTCAAACACGTTACGCATTCATGGAAAAGGGAACAAAGACCGAATTGTACCTTTTAGTGACCAAACAAAAGAGCTCTTTTGTGAATACTTAAGTATAAGGAACGAAGAAATCGAAAACAGAACACCTTACTTATTTGTTAGAAAAAATGGAAAGAGAATGTATCCTGCTATGGTGTATACTATTGTAAATAGACATTTGTCTAATGTGAAAACGCTTTCCACAAAAAGCCCACATGTTTTAAGACATTCCTTTGCAACTGTGATGCTAAACAACGGAGCAGAAATAAATGCAATCAAAAACTTGTTGGGACATGTCAGTTTAGCGTCAACTCAAATTTACACCCATGTAACATTCAAAGAATTAAAAGAAGTTTACGATAACGCTCATCCACGAGCATAAAAAAATTAGGAGGATTTGTATGGAATTAAGAATTCAATCGGTAAATTTTGATGCTTCGGATAAATTGAAAGCATTTGCAGAAAAAAAAGCAAAAAAGCTTGTAAAATATTCAGATGACATTATTCAATCAGAGATGATAATGAAATTGGTGAAACCTGAAGGACCCAATAATAAAGAAGTTTCGATGAAACTAAATATTAGGAACGGAGAAAGCTTTGCAAGCAAGACTGCAGACACATTTGAAGAGGCAATAGACCTTTGTATGGATGCTCTTGAAAAGCAATTAATACGAACAAAAGAAAAAAAGTCGGGCAAATAGAAAAAAAGAGCCTATTTCCTTTGGTTATAATAAAAAAATATCTACCTTTGCGACCGTTTCTTTGATATTTTGGATTTGGCTGATGATATCGTAATAGAAATTACAAAGGAGATATGCCTCTTTAGCTCAGTTGGTCAGAGCACGTGATTTGTAATCTCGGGGTCGTTGGTTCGAATCCGACAAGAGGCTCAAAGAATTGAATAATATTCGTTAGAAAAAACAGATAAATCGCATAAACTGTAAGGGCAGTTACCAGAGTGGACAAATGGAGCTGACTGTAACTCAGCTGGCTACGCCTTCGGTGGTTCGAATCCATCACTGCCCACTTAAAAATATATCCTACATTCATCCTGCCAAGTATATCTTGAAAGGTGTTTCGGATTAATTGCGGAAGTAGCTCAGTTGATAGAGCATTAGCCTTCCAAGCTGAGGGTCGCGGGTTTGAGCCCCGTCTTCCGCTCTTTTTTAGTATAGAGCAAATGACAGGCAGATAAGCGTATGCTCTGCCCTCTGTTTTCAGGAGTTCCCGTCTTCCGCTCTCCCACGCCAATGTAGCTCAGCGGTAGAGCACTTCCTTGGTAAGGAAGAGGTCACGGGTTCAATTCCCGTCATCGGCTCAACTATTTCTGTAACAAGATTTAAGAATGAGGATTGTCCTTGTCTCTTGAACCTTTGTCTATTTACTTAAAAGGTATTGAAAGAATATAAAAACTACAACTTAATTAAACTAATAGAACTTTTTTATTATGGCAAAAGAACATTTTAACAGGTCGAAGCCACACGTTAACATAGGGACTATTGGTCACGTAGACCATGGTAAAACTACTTTAACTGCAGCGATCACAACAGTATTGGCTAAGTCAGGTCTTTCGGAGATTAAATCATTTGATTCAATTGACAATGCTCCTGAGGAAAAAGAAAGAGGTATAACTATTAATACTTCACACGTTGAATATACAACAGAAAACCGTCACTATGCTCACGTAGACTGTCCTGGTCACGCGGATTATGTAAAAAACATGGTTACGGGTGCAGCTCAAATGGACGGTGCTATTATTGTAGTTGCAGCGACTGATGGTCCAATGCCTCAAACGCGCGAACACATTTTGTTAGCACGTCAGGTAAACGTACCTAAATTAGTTGTATTTATGAACAAAGTCGACTTGGTAGACGACGAGGAAATGCTGGAACTTGTTGAAATGGAAATGAGAGAATTGTTAGAGTTCTACGAATTTGATGGTGATAACACTCCCGTTATTCAAGGTTCTGCTCTTGGTGCACTAAACGGTGACGAGAAATATGAAAAATCAGTTTTGGAATTAATGGAAGCTGTAGACACATGGATTCCATTACCTCCACGCGACGTAGACAAGCCATTCTTAATGCCGGTTGAGGACGTATTCTCAATTACAGGACGTGGAACAGTAGCAACAGGTCGTATCGAAACAGGTATTATCAAAACAGGTGAAGAAGTACAAATTATTGGACTTGGAGCTGAAGGTAAAAAATCTGTAGTAACAGGTGTTGAGATGTTCCGTAAGATACTTGACGAAGGTAGAGCCGGTGATAACGTAGGACTTCTGCTTCGTGGTATTGATAAAGATCAAATCAAACGTGGTATGGTAATTACCCACCCCGGAAAAGTAACTCCTCACACTACATTCAAAGCAGAGGTTTATATTTTGAAAAAAGAAGAAGGTGGACGTCACACTCCTTTCCACAATAAATATCGTCCTCAATTCTATATCCGTACGCTTGACGTAACAGGTGAGATTACTTTGCCTGAAGGAACAGAAATGGTAATGCCCGGTGATAATGTTACAATCCAAGTAGAACTTATCTATCCTGTAGCATGTAACGTAGGTCTTCGTTTCGCTATCCGTGAAGGTGGACGTACAGTAGGTGCCGGACAAATTACTGAATTATTGAATTAATAATTCTTAGCAAAAATGGATAAGCCGAATAGTTGGTTATGGTAACGTGGCCAACTATCGGTGTTATTCACGGGTCTAGCTCAGCTGGTAGAGCACTGGTCTCCAAAACCAGGTGTCGTGAGTTCGAATCTTACGACCCGTGCAAAATCATTAGAAAGTAAATGAAAAAAATAGTTGCATATATTAAGGACTCCTACAACGAATTGGTTTATAAAGTGTCCTGGCCTTCACGCGAAGAACTTTCCAACAGCGCAGTTATAGTTATGATTGCTTCCCTTGTTATAGCAATAATTGTTTTTGGAATTGATTCTTTATTTGAGTGGATATTGAAACTTCTCTATGGTATTTTATAATAATCTGAATTAAGTAATGACTGAAACTGGAAAAAAATGGTACGTCTTACGTTCCGTTAGTGGAAAAGAAAACAGAGTCAAAGAGTTTCTTGAATCAGAGATGAAGAACACCGATTTAGGGAAGTATATTTCTCAAGTCCTCATTCCAACAGAAAAAACCTACATAGTACGTGCCGGTAAAAAAGTGCTCCGTGAAAGAGCATATCTTCCCGGATATGTGCTTATTGAGGCTGAACTGGTGGGAGAGGTTGTTCATCAACTTAAAAACATTAACTACGTTGCGGGGTTTTTGCCTAATACAGAGAATCCACAGCCCTTAAGTGAGTCTGAAGTAAGACGTATCTTAGGTACAATGGATGAGCTGGAGGAAATAACCGACGAAATGGATGTTAACTACTATGTTGGCGAAAATGTGAAGGTCACAAGCGGACCTTTTAGCACTTTCTCAGGCGTTGTAGAAGAAGTGAACGAAGAGAGAAAGAAACTTAAAGTGATGGTTAAAATTTTTGGGCGAAAAACGCTCTTAGAACTAGGTTATATGCAAGTTGAAAAAGAATAGTCGCTCTTGGTTACGCAATTGCTGAAAAATTCTTTTTGTGTGTTTCGAAAAACGTAAATTAAATCAAATCAAAAAATGGCTAAAGAAGTTGCTGGACAACTAAAATTACAAATCAAAGGAGGAGCTGCAAATCCATCTCCCCCCGTAGGACCCGCTTTGGGTTCGAAAGGGATCAATATTATGGATTTTTGCAAGCAATTCAATGCCAGAACGCAAGACAAAGCCGGCAAAGTATTACCTGTGGTAATTACTTATTATGCCGATAAGTCTTTTGATTTTATAGTAAAGAACCCACCCATTGCGGTTCAATTGCTTGAAGCAAGTAAAAAGAAAGGTGGCTCAGCAGAGCCAAATAGAGTAAAAGTAGCACAAGTTACCTGGGATCAGGTTAAAACTATTGCTGCCGATAAAATGACTGACTTAAACTGCTTTAAATTGGAATCTGCAATGAAAATGGTTGCCGGAACGGCTCGAAGCATGGGTATCACAGTAAAAGGGAATTTCCCTGAAAATGTAGAATAATTTAAACTTCAATTAAGAAATGAGTAAACTAACAAAAAATAAAAAGTTGGCTTTGAGTAAGATTGAAGGGGGAAAAATCTACACTCTTAGAGAGGCATCTGCCTTAGTGAAAGAAGTTACTACCACTAAATTTGATGCATCTGTTGATATCGATGTGCGCTTAGGCGTAGATCCGCGAAAAGCTAACCAGATGGTAAGAGGTGTAGTATCTCTTCCACACGGTACGGGTAAAGAAGTAAAAGTTCTTGTATTATGCTCCCCAGATGCTGAAGCCGCTGCTATAGAAGCCGGCGCAGACTATGTTGGATTAGACGAATATATCGAAAAAATTAAAGGCGGTTGGACTGACATCGACGTTATTATAACGCAACCTGCAATTATGGGTAAAATTGGTGCATTGGGACGTATATTAGGTCCTCGTGGTTTAATGCCTAACCCTAAAAGCGGAACAGTTACTCCCGATGTGGCACAAGCCGTAAAGGAAGTGAAACAAGGGAAGATTGACTTTAAAGTAGATAAAGCAGGTATTATTCACACTTCTGTTGGAAAAGTATCTTTTTCTGCCGATCAGATAAGAGAAAATGCGAAAGAATTTATTCTTACGCTTTTAAGACTTAAACCTACATCGGCAAAAGGAACTTATTTTAGGAGTATTTATCTTTCCAGTACCATGAGTCCGGGAATTAAGGTGGACCCTAAGTCCATATCAGAAATTCAAAAACAACTAGAACTGTAAACATCTATGAAGAAGGAAGATAAAAATAAAATTGTAGACCAGATTGCAACTACCATCAAAGAATATGAAAACTTCTACTTAACAGATATTTCCTCTTTGAATGCTGAAAAAACCAGCACGCTGAGAAGAGAATGTTACAAAGAAGATATTCGATTGATGGTCGTTAAAAATACATTGCTACGTAAGGCATTTGAAAAACTTGATGAAAGCTATGATGAGATGAATCCTCTTTTAAAGGGAAATACAGCTATCATGTTTTCTGATATAGCTAATGCTCCTGCAAAACTTATCGATAAATACAAAGCAAAAAAGATACCGGCATTGAAAGGTGCATACGTTCAAGAAAGCTTTTTTATTGGTGCAGAATACTTACCACAACTGGTAACTATTAAGAGTAAAGCAGAAGTTATTGGAGATATAATTGCCTTATTGCAATCTCCGGCAAAAAATGTTATATCTGCACTACAATCAGGTGGAAACACAATACATGGTGTTTTACAAACTCTATCGGAGAGATAAAATATATTTTCAAAACAACAAAGAATTAAATAAACAATTAAAAATCATACAAAAAATGGCAGACTTAAAAGATTTTGCTGAACAACTGGTTAACTTAACCGTAAAAGAAGTTAACGAACTTGCTGAAATTTTAAAAACCGAATATGGTATAGAACCAGCTGCTGCAGCTGCAACTGTTGTTGCAGGACCTGCTGGTGCGGAAGCAGAAGCCGAAGAGCAAACAGCTTTTGATGTTGTTCTAACCGCAGCCGGACAATCAAAATTGGCCGTTGTGAAACTGGTAAAAGAGCTTACCGGTCTTAGCTTAAAAGAGTCGAAAGAAATGGTTGACTCTGCACCAAAAGCAATTAAAGAAGGAGTTTCAAAAGATGAAGCTGACGCACTTAAAAATCAACTTATAGAGGCAGGGGCAGAAGTTGAAGTTAAATAGCATTAGACTACTGATGTTGAATCAGGATTTTGGTTAAGAATCTTCATTTAGAAGGTTCTTAACCTTTTGTGTCAATACGTATTAAGTTCTAACAAACTCATTTATCCCATGTCTCTAAACCAACCCAACAATAGAATCAATTTTGCTACGATAGCAAACCCTCTGGAGTTTCCGGACTTTTTAGAAGTGCAACTTAAATCTTTTCAAGATTTTTTGCAGCTGGATGCACCTCCCGAGAGCAGAAAAAACGAAGGTCTTTACAAAGTATTCACAGAAAATTTCCCTATTGCCGATACGCGCAATAATTTTGTGCTTGAGTTTTTAGATTACTACATAGATCCACCTCGCTACACAATTGAAGAGTGCATTGATAGAGGGCTCACATACAGTGTACCCTTGAAAGCTAAACTTTATTTGTACTGTACTGATCCCGATCATGAGGATTTTGCTTCCGTGATACAAGACGTATATCTGGGAACAATTCCATATATGACTGAACGCGGAACTTTCGTAATTAATGGTGCTGAACGTGTTATTGTTTCCCAATTGCATCGTTCGCCCGGCGTGTTCTTTGGCCAAAGTATTCATGCCAATGGAACCAAACTATATTCCGCACGAGTAATTCCGTTCAGAGGATCGTGGATTGAATTTGCGACCGATATTCACAATGTGCTCTATGCTTACATTGATAGGAAAAAGAAATTACCTGTAACCACGCTGCTCAGAGCCATCGGCTTCGAGAGCGATAAAGATATTCTTGAAATATTTGACCTTGCCGAAGAGATTAAGGCAAATAAAACAAATCTGAAAAAAGTAGTAGGGCGTAAATTGGCAGCTCGTGTGTTAAAATCGTGGATGGAAGATTTCGTTGATGAAGATACCGGCGAAGTTACATCCATCGAACGAAATGAAGTTATTCTGGAGCGTGAAACAATTATCGATGCAGATAATATAGTTGAAATATTGGAATCGGGTGTTTCCGTAATTCTTTTACACAAAGAAGCACAGCACGCATCAGACTATGCCATAATTTACAATACATTGCAAAAAGATCCCAGCAATACTGAGATCGATGCAATCCGACATATATATCGTCAGCTACGTAGCGCAGAGCCGGCTGATGACTCAAGTGCACGTGAAGTAATCAACAACCTGTTTTTCTCCGAAAAACGATACGATTTAGGAGATGTAGGTCGATACAGAATTAATAAGAAACTGAATCTGAATATTGACGATTCCGTTCGTGTACTTACTAAGGAAGATATCATAGAGATTATCAAATTTCTTATTGAGCTGATTAATTCAAAAGCAATTGTAGACGATATTGATCACTTGAGCAACAGACGAGTGAGAACCGTTGGCGAACAGCTTTACAACCAATTTGGGGTTGGATTAAACAGAATGGCCAGAATCATTCGCGAGCGAATGAATGTGAGAGATAACGAGGTGTTTACGCCTATAGACCTAATTAATGCCAAAACTATTTCATCGGTTATCAATACGTTTTTTGGCACCAACGCGCTTTCTCAATTTATGGATCAAACTAATCCATTGGCGGAGATTACGCACAAACGTCGTATGTCGGCCTTAGGTCCGGGTGGTCTTTCAAGAGAACGTGCAGGGTTTGAGGTTCGTGACGTACATTATACGCATTACGGACGGCTTTGCCCCATTGAGACTCCCGAAGGTCCAAACATCGGATTGATATCATCACTTTGCGTATATGCAAAAATAAATAACTTAGGGTTTATCGAAACTCCCTATCGTAAAGTAGATAAAGAAATAGTAGACGTTTCTCCTGAAGGAGTTATCTATTTGGCAGCGGAAGAAGAAGAAGAGCGTATTATTGCGCAAGGTAACGCACCTCTCGACGAAAAAAATAAATTTACTTTAAACAGGGTAAAAGCACGTAAAGATGCAGACTACCCAATAGTTGAGCCTGTAGATGTAGAGCTTATGGACGTTTCGCCCATGCAAATTGCATCTATAGCGGCTGCGCTTATTCCATTTCTTGAACATGATGATGCTAACCGTGCATTGATGGGATCGAACATGATGCGCCAGGCGGTACCTTTAGTTATCTCCGAAGCTCCAATTGTAGGAACAGGTTTGGAAGAACAACTTATTCGTGATTCTCGCACTCAGATTGTTGCAGAAAACGACGGAGAAGTTATGTATGTTGACGCTACAACCATTAAGATTAACTATATTAGAACTGAAGAGGAGGAGTTTACAAGCTTCGAAGATTCAGTTAAAACATATACCATTCCTAAGTACAGGAAAACAAATCAAAATACAACAGTAGACCTCCGTCCTCTTTGTAGAAAAGGAGACAAAGTAGTCAAAGGGCAAATTTTAACCGAAGGATACTCTACCGAAAATGGGGAGTTGGCTTTGGGAAAAAACCTGAAGGTTGCATTTATGCCCTGGAAAGGATATAATTTTGAAGATGCTATTGTATTAAGCGAACGATTGGTAAGAGACGATGTTTTCACATCGGTTCATGTGGAAGAGTTTACCTTGGAAGTACGTGAAACCAAACGAGGAGTTGAAGAATTGACTGCGGATATTCCCAACGTAAGCGAAGAAGCTACCAAAGACCTTGACGAACGCGGGATTATTCGTGTTGGAGCTCGCGTTAAACCCGGAGATATTTTAATTGGTAAAATTACTCCTAAAGGTGAATCGGATCCTTCTCCGGAAGAAAAATTGCTGCGTGCAATTTTTGGTGACAAAGCGGGCGACGTAAAAGATGCGTCTCTCAAAGCATCTCCATCTTTGAAAGGAGTGGTTATTAATACCAATCTCTTTGCAAAGCAAGCGAAAAAAGGTAAAAGCAAATTGTCTAATAAAGCATTGTTGCCAAAAATAGATGAGGAGTACGAAGCCAAAATGGAAGATCTGCGCAAAGCGCTTATTGAGAAACTAACATCGCTTACCCAAGGGAAAACGTCTGCCGGAGTCAAAGATTACACCAATATGGATGTTATTCCTAAGGGTACAAAATTTACACAAAGCACTTTTGCAGATTTAGATTTCGAAGCTGTTCAATTAAATAAATGGACTACTGATCAATCTAAAAACCAATTGATTAGAACAACTGTAATCAATTATTTGCGTAAACACAAAGAACTCGATTCTGAATTGAAACGCAAACGTTTCGATCTTACTATTGGCGATGAACTCCCTACTGGAATCATGCAAATTGCCAAAGTATACATTGCAAAAAGACGAAAAATACAAGTTGGTGATAAAATGGCCGGGCGCCACGGAAACAAAGGTATTGTTTCTAAAATTGTGCGTCAGGAAGATATGCCTTTCTTGGCAGACGGAACTCCTGTTGACATAGTCTTGAACCCACTGGGTGTGCCATCGCGTATGAACTTGGGACAGATATTTGAAACAGTTTTAGGGTGGGCAGGAAAAGAATTAGGTATTCGTTTTTCAACTCCAATTTTTGATGGTGCATCAATGGACGATATAAATAAATGGACAGACAAAGCAAATGTACCTCGCTATGGTAAAAGCTATCTGTATGACGGCGAAACAGGAGATCGATTTGATCAGCCTGCAACCGTTGGTATTATTTACATGCTAAAACTTGGACACATGGTTGAGGATAAAATGCATGCTCGTTCCATTGGACCTTATTCTCTTATTACACAACAACCTCTGGGTGGTAAAGCCCAGTTTGGTGGACAACGTTTTGGTGAGATGGAGGTTTGGGCACTTGAAGCATTTGGTGCTGCTCATATATTGCAGGAAATATTAACCATAAAATCGGATGATGTTATGGGAAGATCAAAAGCATATGAAGCAATCGTTAAAAGCGAACCAATGCCACAGCCCGGTATCCCTGAATCCCTCAATGTGCTCTTGCACGAACTGAAAGGTTTGGGATTGGATATAACGCTCGATTAGTATTAATCCTAATCAGTGATCAAAAAAGATTGTCCCATCAAAAAAAGGGATGGCAAATTAACAAGAATCAATTAACTCTTTATACAATTATAAAAATATGGCATTTAGAAAAGAAAGTAAAATAAAGAGTAACTTTTCAAAGATAACGATCAGTTTAGCATCGCCCGAACAAATTCTTGAAAGTTCAAGCGGTGAGGTGCTAAAACCGGAGACTATAAATTATCGCACATATAAACCGGAACGCGATGGTCTCTTTTGTGAACGTATTTTTGGACCGGTAAAAGATTACGAATGTCACTGCGGTAAATACAAACGAATAAGATACAAAGGAATTGTTTGTGATAGATGTGGTGTAGAGGTTACGGAGAAGAAAGTTCGTCGTGAACGTACAGGCCACATCCATTTGGTAGTTCCAGTTGCTCATATTTGGTATTTCAGATCATTACCCAATAAAATTGGTTATTTATTAGGAATACCTACAAAAAAATTAGATACCATTATCTATTACGAAAGATATGTGGTAATTCAACCCGGATTATTGGAAGGAGAGGTAAAAGTAAGAGATCTTTTATCGGAAGATGAATACCTGGAGTTGTTGGAAAAACTTCCTAAAGATAATCAATCATTAGAAGATTCAGATCCCAAGAAGTTTATTGCAAGAATGGGTGCCGAAGGAATTTACGGATTGCTTCGCAACCTAAACTTAGATTCATTGGCAAATAAATTGCGCCACAATGCTGATACAGAAACTTCTCAGCAACGTAGAAACGAAGCATTGAAACAACTTCAAGTTGTGGAAGCTTTCCGTGGATCGAAAACACGCAACAAACCGGAATGGATGATCTTGAAAGTGGTTCCAATAATTCCACCCGAATTACGTCCGCTTGTTCCATTAGACGGAGGTCGTTTTGCGACTTCCGATTTGAACGATTTGTATCGTCGTGTAATTATCCGAAACAATCGTCTGAAAAGACTTATCGATATTAAAGCCCCGGATGTAATTCTCAGAAACGAGAAACGTATGCTTCAGGAATCGGTAGATTCGCTGTTGGACAACTCGCGTAAATCGAGTGCTATAAAGACAGAATCGAATCGTCCGCTGAAATCACTTTCCGATAGTTTAAAAGGAAAACAAGGACGTTTCCGTCAAAACCTTCTTGGAAAACGTGTTGACTATTCTGCCCGCTCGGTTATTGTTGTGGGACCTGAATTGAAAATGCACGAGTGTGGTATACCGAAAGATATGGCTGCTGAAATTTACAAACCATTTATTATCAGAAAACTGATAGAAAGAGGTATTGTAAAGACAGTGAAATCTGCAAAGAAAATTGTAGATAGAAAAGAGCCGGTAGTTTGGGACATTTTGGAACATGTTATGAAAGGGCATCCTGTTCTTTTGAATCGTGCTCCAACGCTTCACCGTTTGGGTATTCAGGCTTTCCAGCCAAAAATGATTGAAGGAAGAGCAATTCAGTTGCATCCTTTAGCATGTACTGCCTTTAATGCTGACTTTGACGGCGACCAAATGGCGGTGCATCTTCCGTTGGGCAACGATGCTATTTTGGAAGCTCAATTGTTGATGCTTGCCTCACACAATATTCTGAATCCGGCTAATGGTGCACCCATTACAGTTCCTTCTCAAGACATGGTTCTGGGACTTTACTATATTACTAAAATACGTCCCGGTGCGTTTGGAGAGGGTATGACTTTTTATGGGGAAGAAGAAGCAATAATTGCTTATAACGAAGGCAAAGTAGACATACATGCACTCGTAAAAGTGATGGTTGACGATGTGGATGAGGAAGGTAATTTAATTCGAAAAATTCACGAAACATCTGTTGGGCGAGTTATTACAAACGAATATATACCCAAAGAAGTTGGTTATATAAACGAACTTTTATCTAAAAAATCACTGCGTGATATTATTGGAAAAGTTATTAAAGTATGTGGAGTAGCCCGCACAGCTCAATACTTAGACGACATCAAGGATTTAGGTTTTCGTATGGCGTTTAAAGGTGGTCTTTCTTTCAACTTAGATGATGTTATTATCCCGAAGGAGAAACAAGAACTCATTGACCAAGGCTATGCAGAAGTGGAACAAATATTGGACAACTACAATATGGGTTTCATTACCTACAACGAACGATACAATCAAATCATAGACACTTGGACACACATCAACTCCAAATTGTCAAATACATTGATGAAGCAAATTGCTGAAGACGACCAAGGTTTCAACTCTGTGTTTATGATGTTGGACTCAGGTGCTCGTGGTTCACGCGAACAGATTCGTCAGTTGTCAGGTATGCGTGGATTGATGGCGAAACCACAAAAAAGTGGAGCTGGAGGTGGACAAATTATCGAAAACCCAATTCTTGCAAACTTTAAAGAAGGACTTTCGGTGCTTGAGTATTTTATTTCTACTCACGGCGCGCGTAAAGGTCTTGCAGATACAGCTCTTAAAACGGCCGATGCCGGTTATTTAACCAGACGTTTGGTGGACGTTTCTCAAGACGTAACTGTTGTTGAGGAAGATTGCGGTACATTGCGTGGTTTAGTGGCATCAGCTCTGAAAAATAATGAAGAGGTTGTTGCATCTCTTTACGAAAGAATCTTAGGACGTGTATCGGTTCACGATATACAGCATCCTCAAACAGGAGAACTAATCTTAAGTTCCGGAGAAGAGATAACTGAAGATGTGGCAACCAAAATAGAAAACTCACCCATCGAACGCGTTGAAATTCGTTCAGTTCTTACGTGTGAGTCGCGTCAAGGTGTGTGCGCAAAATGTTACGGTCGTAATTTGGCGAGCGGACACATGGTACAAAAAGGTGAAGCAATTGGAGTTATAGCAGCTCAATCAATTGGTGAACCGGGAACGCAGTTGACATTGCGTACTTTCCACGTGGGAGGTATTGCGTCTAACATTGCATCAGAAAATCGCATTGTAACGAAGTATGACGGTATTCTGGAAATGGATGATTTACGCGTGGTTGATTCAACCGATGCCGCAGACAACAAACACAAAGTGGTAGTAAGCCGATTAGTTGAAATGCGTGTAGTAGATCCAAACACAAAAATTGTTTTGTTGTCACACAGTGTGCCTTATGGGGCAAAACTCTATTTCAACAACAAAGATAAAGTCAAAAAAGATGACTTAATTTGTGAGTGGGATCCGTTTAATGCTATAATTGTATCTGAAGCCACAGGTAGGATCAAATTCGAAAACTTTATCGAAAATGTTACCTATAAGATTGAATCTGACGAACAAACCGGATTGAAAGAGAAAGTGATTATTGAATCGCGCGATAAAACAAAGGCACCGTCTGCTCATATTTTAAATGAAGACGATGATATCTTGCGTACATATTCACTTCCATTAGGAGCTCACCTTGTGAAAAATGAAAACGATATTATCAACAGTGGAGATATTTTAGTTAAAATACCACGTGCAGTTGGTAAATCGGGTGACATTACGGGTGGTTTACCTCGAGTTACCGAATTGTTTGAAGCAAGAAATCCATCTAACCCAGCCGTTGTTTCGGAAATTGACGGCGAAGTTAGTTTTGGGAAAATAAAGAGAGCCAACCAGGAAATAATTATTACCTCGAAATTGGGTGAAACCAAAAAGTACCTTGTTCCATTATCCAAACAAATTCTTGTTCAGGAGAACGATTATGTACGTGCCGGTTTACCTCTTTCAGACGGAGCAATTACTCCTGCCGATATATTGGCCATTAAAGGACCCACTGCCGTGCAAGAGTATATTGTGAACGAAGTTCAAGATGTTTACCGTTTACAAGGTGTGAAGATTAACGACAAGCACTTTGAGGTAATTGTACGTCAAATGATGCGTAAGGTTGAGGTTATTGAACCGGGAGACACACGTTTTCTTGAACAAAAACTGGTAGACAAGCACGAAATAATGGAAGAAAACGATCGTATCTGGGCTAAAAGAGTAGTTACCGATAAAGGTGATTCCGAAATATTTGAACCCGGACAGATTGTTACCGTTAGAAAGTTGCGCGACGAAAACAGTTCGCTGAAACGTCGCGACATGAAACTTGTACAAAGTCGTGATGCCATACCGGCAACAGCAAACCAAGTGTTGCAAGGGATTACACGTGCTGCTTTACAGACAAAGAGTTTTATTTCTGCTGCCTCTTTCCAGGAAACTACCAAGGTGTTGAACGACGCTGCAATCCACGGTAAAATTGATTACTTGGAAGGATTGAAAGAAAACGTTATTGTCGGACACTTAATTCCTGCAGGAACCGG
>JAQVGF010000011.1:0-1789 GCA_028696875.1 Dysgonamonadaceae bacterium | reverse complement strand
AACTTCTGTTTTTCACTAAGATTCGGCAGTGCCATTTCGGGTATTACCGTAATACCATTATTTTTGTCTACTATATTTATTAGAGTCTCAATGCTTCCTCCTTCGTATGTGAAAATGGGAGTAGTATAGCTTCTCTCTTTCAAGTTGCACAGATTCAATATCTGAGTTCTAAAGCAATGAACTTCATCTAATAACCACAGCTTAGCTCCGTTCAAATCGTTTTCTTCCAAAGATGTTTTTGCATACAAAAACCGCTCATTCGGAGAAATATATCCCAGAAATCGTTCATAATAAACCGGACGTTCTTTCATTCTGTCGTCATTCAGCGGGGTAGCTAATATTCCTCCATCAATTGTTCCATTGGCCAAACCACTCAGAATTTGGTTAGTGGTCATTTCATTAATTACCAGTCGAATATCCGTGTTTTGTTCACGATGAGTCTTCATCAATTTAGGTAAAAGATAAGGCGAAACAGTAGGGATGATCGCTAAACGAAACACACCTTTTGTGATCCCTTTCTCTTCATCAACAATCTCTTTAATTTGATGGATTTGAGCAATTGAAATGCGTGCTTGGTCAATGATTTTACGCCCAACATCAGTTGGTTGTACGGGTGATTGTGTGCGATCAAAAATCTTTACACCCAGCTCATCTTCCAATTTTTGAATCATCATGCTCAACGTTGGCTGAGTCACAAACGTTGCTTCAGCTGCTTTAGAAAAATGGCGATGATTGTCAACAGCTATAATATATTCAAGTTGTTGTATGTTCATAAAGATTGGTTGTGTTAAAAAATTAAAGAGTGAAAATGGGTTTATCTATGATTCGAAAAATACTTCATAAATTGAGCACGTTCATACAATAATGGGTTGGGGATGTTAGAATAATTGAGTTTTCCTCTAAACTGATCCAAGCTTTTATAGTTGTTTTGCCCCATCCACTCTTCTAAATTGGTGAGCATTTCGGGAACTACTCCTAATCCGTTTTCGTACAAAACGCTGCATAATTGCATAGCTGTTGCACCTGCCAAGATTCCTTTGATGATGTCTTCCCTTTTATGCACTCCGTAGGAGCAGGCGATATTAATATTCGGTACATAGCCCGAAGTTATGGCTGTCCATCTTAATGTTTCACTAAAATCGGACGGATTACTGAATACAGGTCCCGATGTTATCTCCATGGAATTAATATCTATGTCCAACTGATAGAATCTGTTGAATAACACCACAGCACTTACACCCATTGCTTCTAATTTTTCCACAAGACCGGGCAAATTGCTTACAGTACGTGCCATTTTAATAATGAGTGGGATGCGGGTAACTTTCCTGAGCTCTCTTACTATATTAATGTAAGATTCTTCGAGGTAACGATCACCGTATTCGCCCGTATTGATTAAAAACACATTTAATTCCAATGCATCTGCTCCGACTTCTTCAATTTTCTTTGCAAAATCTATCCAACGAGATACTTTGTAGCAATTGATACTTGCAATGATTGGAATGTTGCAGGCGGCTTTGGCCTGTCGAATCAAATCGAGATATTTTCCTACATGATTCATTTCCACATATGTATCAATATAATCGCTTGCTTCAGGATAATCAGATGTTAAACTGAGCTTTTCCGAGTGGCTGTCGATCTGTTCTTCGAAAAGAGACTTCAAAACAATGGCTGCCACACCTGCTTTTTCAAGCTGTTTTATTTTGTGCAACGAGTTAGTCAATCCACTGCTTGCAGCAATCAAAGGATTGCGGAGTTTCAAGCCTGCATATTCTGTTGATAAATTAATCAT
>JAQVGF010000137.1 GCA_028696875.1 Dysgonamonadaceae bacterium | reverse complement strand
AGTTACTATTATCATCCGATTAATGGTTGGAGCAGTGTTTTTATCCGAAGGAGTTCAAAAATTTATTTATCCCGCCATGAGAGGCGCAGGACGTTTCGAGGGAATGGGGTTTCCTCAACCGGATTTTTTCGCCAATTTTGTAGGAGCATTTGAAGTTGTATGTGGCATTTTCATTTTGCTGGGTTTTCTCACGCGCTTTAGCGCATTGATGATGCTAATAATAATGACAGTTGCAATTGTGGTTACCAAAATCCCCATCGCGATGGGAGAAAGCTTTGGTCCATTTATATTGCGCGATCTCAAAACCTACGGATTTTGGAGTATGGCGCACGAAATTCGCACCGATTTTTCTATGTGGCTGGGTTCTCTCTTCCTTATTATTAAGGGTGGAGGCAAGTGGTCTATAGACCGTAATATAAAATTTGGTGTATGATAGAATTCACTCACTCACTTTTTGCACAAGTAGAAACAGTAATTGTTGCGCTGCTATTTGTTTTGGGCATTGCCGCCTTCACACTGTCAACAATTGCCGGGGGCGGAGGTTCTTTGGTTTTAGTTCCTCTTCTCAATTGGTTGATTGGAGTTAGCAATACAGCTCCTGTCTTAAACTTAGGTGCATTTTTAGGACGTCCTTCCCGTCTTATAATCTTTTGGAAACAGATTCAATGGCGTGTATGCCTTTACTACGCTCCGGCGGCAATCATTGGTGCAGGATTAGGTTCATGGTTGTTCTCAAATTTCAAAATAGAATGGTTGCAAATTGTTGTAGGAGTGTTTCTTATCAGTACAATTTGGCAATTTAGCTTTGGCAAAAAAGAGAGGTCGTTCAACATGAAACTTTGGTACTTTGCCCCAATTGGTTTGCTGGTTTCGGTTTTGGGAACTATCATTGGAGCATTAGGTCCCATTCTCAATCCGTTTTATCTCAATTATGGGTTAGATAAAGAAAAATTGATCGCCACAAAAACAGCAAACTCATTTGTTATGGGCATTTCGCAAATTAGCGGCTATACATTTTTCGGATTGTTGCACAATCAATATTGGGTGTATGGACTCGCATTGGGCTTAGGCGCAACAGTTGGTAATATTGTCGGCAAACAATTCCTCTCTAATATGAAAAGTAGCACGTTTCGCAAATGGCTAATTGGACTTATGATGGTAAGTGGGGTGTTGTTGATATATGGAGTGTTGAAACAGTTTTTGTGATTTTTATTTTGAACATAGCCACCAAAGGAAAAAACATTCTCAGCACAAGTCAGAGACATGCACCAGCGGATACTTTAGGCACTCAATTTGCGCAGAAACTCAGTCTTCTTTTGTATCTAATTGTTCAAGTCGAATATTTCGTAACTCGGCGCCAGTTTTCCAACTACAAATGCCTAAAGGTTTGGAAAGACTCATTTCATTTCGGATGCTTAGTTCATCTTCTTTATAAGCATAATCCACCAATTTCTCATTATCAATCCAAGCCTCAATGATTTTCGGAGTAACCCTTAGTCTGATTGTGTACCATGTATTGTTTTCAAACGTTTTCAAAACTTTTGTTTCGTTGTTAGCTGCATCTTCTTCATTAATGTTGCTCAGACCAACTACCGAACCACCCCATCCACCAACGATTAAACTACAAAAGCTATCGCTTATGGGAAAGGTCATTCCACAGAAAAAGTCGTTGCCGGAAGTTCTTCGTGCATCTAAGGTTATTTCATAATTCATTTTTGGAATATCTATCGTCGAAGTAATTCCTGTGCATCCATCTCCAAAACCTAATACTATTTTTCCATCTGAAACAGAAACCGGACCTTCTGTTCCAAATTGGGTTATTTCCCATCCACTCAAAGTTTCCCCATCGAAAATTGAGTTTATATCAATATGTTCCAGGTTGTTATCATAGGGAATCTCTTCTTGTTTGGTTTGCTTCGTATAGTTTGTGCAATGTGTGAACAGCGCAATTATTAAGAGAAGGAAAATCTGTTTTACAGAAATATAAATAGGTTTCATTTTAATTTGTGATGATATTTGTTTAACGAAAATATAAATTCTCTCAGCCATAGATGAATTAAATGGATATTGTGATGAAAAGTTTTCTTTCAACTTTAACTTCACAAGGTTTATTTCATTTCATCTTCATACACTTGCCGCAATCCGTGAGCTTCCACCAATAGCTCTCGCGACACGCGAGCGATGTTGTGAATTAAGGCATAACGTTGATTATCGGTATCGGATTTTACACGAGCTATTTCTTCTTCCCATTCATTAGCTTTAGCAAAATGTTTATCAAACAGTACGTCATCCACGTGATGTGACATCGTTTCCTCCACAAATTGCAGGATATGATTCACATAGCAACAAAAACGCAATTCCTCCTCGGCAAACGGATCTTTTATTTTACGGTTGTGCACGCCGAAAGCAGACATGTATGACAATAAAGCGTGATTGAGGTCTGTCAATCTTAGCGCTTTTTGCTGATAGTGACGTTTGCTTTTAGGTTCGAGTCGCATATCTTTCCACGCCGAAGTAAGCGCATTATCGGCATTGTGTGCCGTACGGCGATTGTGTAAATATTCTGTTTCGGTAACCGAAGCGTCGTGGATACTTTGAAAATAGCGTTTATTTTTTGCAACCGCTGTACGCAGTAAAACAGGTAATTGTTTGTATTGCCAATCGGGCCATATAAACCGCACTACCAAATAGGCAAGTGTGCCACCAATAAGTGTATCGATGATACGTGGCAGCATCACAGCAACGCCTTGCCCGGCAAGTAAATTGAATGCTGCCAATACATAAATGGTAATAAAGATGGCAGCAACGGTATAGTTTTTTTTCAACCAAAAGAAAAAAGCGTAAACTGCGCCCAGCATCAACAATATTTGTCCTGGCAGAGTTGGCAGTAACTGTGCCAAACTAACGCCTAACACCACGCCCATCAAAGTGCCGAATATCCGATGAAACAGTCTTTGACGAGTGGCGCTGTAAGTTTGCTGAACTACAATCAGCGATGTGAGCAATATCCACGCACCTTTTTCGATATTGAAAAACTGCATAAATCCGTAGCCTAATAGAAGACAAAGCGTTAAACGAACGGCAAAACGAAAACGCGGATGTCGCGGTGTTAAAATAACAGAAAGTGGTTGTCGCTCTGGTCGTTGATAACTATAATCTGAAATCTCAATTTGACGGTCCGTTTTTTCTTCGTTGCGCAGGCTTTGTTCCAATCCGCTCAAGTTGTTCATCAGCAAAGACAAAGTGGAATAATGTACTTCGCCGGATTCTTTTTCGGCATGCAGCATATTCTTCAATGCCGTTACCGTCCACACCAATGAGATGGGATGTTTGTAAGGTTCGCTCGTAAGCAGCGATTCCGCAAACAGGTGCATGGCTCTCGCAATTTGGCGCATCAACTGTCCAAACCCTTCAATCAGATCGGCATTTTTTACCTGTCCGCTCAGAATGTCGTATTGCTCGTGACTTGAAGTGGCACGTTCTTGCATCTCTTGCAACAAAAACCATTTGCGGTAAAAAATATTTACTACAGCACGCATTTTCGCATCCGATTCGGCGGAATAGCTATATAAATCTCTTTTACAGGTTTCTATTTGTTGTGCTAATTGAATATTATGTTGTGCCAACTGATTTCTTAAATTCTCTTGCTCGTGTGGCACGCTGGGGAAAAGTCCGGCTTTTACGTCGATATATTCAGCCAAATAAGTAAAACCGCTTGAAAGTTGTTCACGCAACAATCGCAACGGTTTAAAATAAAGTAACAGAATCGAAAAAGTAGAGTAAATAGATGCGCCGACTACATAAAACAACGGTTGATGAAACCATTGTTCGCTTGTACCAGCCCCCAACATTGTATATGTAATGATGAGCAAGGTACCAAACGTAATTCCTTGCAGACGTGAGTTGATACCGGCTAACAAAGTGAGCGAAAAAACCATTGTTCCTAAAACAAGAGCAAACACAACCGGATAAGGAATCAATAACTCTACAATGCTACTCGACAACAAAAACAACAGCAACGTTATGCCCGACGATTTTAAGCGTCCGCGCGGATGCACATCCGTTTCGCCCAACGCCATTGCCACTACGCCTAATGCCAAAGTGGTGGCTATAAACGAATTGTCGAATATTATTTCCGCAAGAATCAACAAAAACGCAATGGAAACTGTTACCTTGAGCGCCCAAAGATGGGGCGGGTTTTTCCAAAAAACGTTTATCCATATCCTTTTCACACTGTCCTTTATCAAATGCAGATAATGAGTCATGGGGTTCTATTTCTTTTTGTAATTGTATTACAAAAGTACGAAAAATGTGTGATTATTGATATATGTTTATCACTAACAAACATTCCTACTACGCTATCGTGCAAGCAGCAAATTACCTTTTCTCATTTTCAAAACTCAAATTCTATTTATCCCCTAAAAAAACTTTGCTATCTTTATACCTTCAATAATAACTTTAAAAACATACTATAGATGAAAAAAGCATTATTTACCTTATTAATCGTATTGTTTGTATCAATTGCCTATGCCGATGAAGGCATGTGGATGTTGAACCTGCTGAAGCAACAAAAACTTGCAGAAATGCAGGAAATGGGATTAAAACTTCAAGATGTTGATATTTACAATCCAAGTGGGAGTTCATTGAAGGATGCTGTTGTACAGTTCGGACGCGGTTGCACAGGTGAAGTCGTTTCGTCGCAGGGCTTGGTGCTCACCAATCATCATTGTGGGTATAGTCAAATACAAAATCATTCCACTCTGGAAAATAATTATCTGGAAACAGGTTTTTGGGCGATGTCTCAGGCGGAAGAACTACCAAATCCGGGACTTACGGTAACTTTTATTCAGAAAATGGAGGATGTTACAGATTTTGTAAAAAAACATTTAGAAAAAGATCGTGAAAAAGATGTAGATGGTGTTTTCTTTCTCTCTCCTTTATATTTAAATAATTTGGCGCGCGATTTAGTTGGAGTTGAATATTTAGCTAACAATAAAGGAGTTGATGTTGAAATAAAACCCTTCTTCGAAGGCAATCAGTACTATATGTTTACCAAAAAGATATATTCTGATATCCGTCTGGTTGGAGCACCTCCCAGTTCCATTGGTAAGTTTGGCGCCGACTCCGATAATTGGACGTGGCCTCGCCATTCGGGAGATTTTTCCCTGTTTCGTATTTATGCCGATAAAGATGGCAATCCGGCAGATTATTCCAAGGATAACATCCCATTAAAGCCAAAACGTTGGCTCAAAATATCTACCAAAGGTTTAGAAGAGAATGATTTTGCCATGTTGTTAGGATTTCCGGGAACTACCAATAAGTTTTACACTTCGTGGGAAGTGCAAGAGCGTCGGGATATTGATAACGAAGTTAGAATAAATATGCGCGACATTCGCCAGCGGGCAATGTTGGAAGAGATGCTAAAGGATCCTGAAGTGAATATTCAATATGCATCAAAATATTCCGGTTCAACCAATGCATACAAAAATGCGATTGGAACAAGTTGGGCCATTGGTATGCGTGATTTTGAAGCACGAAAAAAAGAGCAGCAAGAGAAACTTCTTTCGTGGGCAAAGCAGAACAATAAGCAGCAATATATTGATGCATTAGAGACGATTGAAGAAATTGTGAATGAACGTGCCGATTTGCGTTTCAGAAGTTGGATGCTAAACGAAGGCATTCTGCGTGGCATTGAGTTTTCAACAATTCCAATCACTTCTGTTAATTCATTGATTGAAGCTATCAACACAAACAACGATGAGGCGAAGGAGAAATTCATGTTTGAGCTGATGTCAGATTATCGCAAATTTGCCGATAAGGATTACAGCAGCAATGTTGATAAAAAAGTTGCCAAGGTAATGTTAAAAGAGTATATA
>JAQVGF010000136.1 GCA_028696875.1 Dysgonamonadaceae bacterium | reverse complement strand
GGTGAGTTAGAATCAACAAAAAGTCTTGAAAATATCTTCCATGTCCTAAGACAATCTTATGAATATCTTCATTTTTATTTGGGCGACTTTCTTACAGCAGAAATATGGGACCCGGTTTATAAATTGGCAAACCATAATCTTGAGGCATGCAAGCAGTTTTTGTTTGAGCCGGGCGTTGACGCTTTTGCACGCTCCGTCATCACAGATATGGTTGAACAAGTTGCACATCACCAACCTGAGAGACGCAGCGAAGTAATTCAATGGTTTAGGGAAGTAATTCAATTTTATTTAAATAGCGAGCTTGAGGACAATGTAATAGATAGCGATCTTAACGGGTTTATAATCTGCAATGTATTAGACTTGAAAGGCAAAGAGTTAATGCCCGAAGTAGAAAAGCTTTTTGATAAAGGTGTTGTTTCTCTGGGAATTTGCGGAGATTGGAATGAAGTAAAGAAAGATTTTGAACAAACCGACAGATATGATAAAAAGAGAGAGATTCTCTCAATATCTGAAAAATATGATGAAGTAACATCAACTTGGGCAAGTTACCAAGATGATGATGAGGAAGACTTCTCTGATAAATACAATGAAAACTATCAGCGTTCTATTGTACCAATAAACACAGAACCAAAACCAGGCCGAAATGATCCCTGCCCATGTGGTAGCGGAAAAAAGTATAAGAAATGTTGTATCAACAAAATATAGATGAGTGCACTTTGAGAATACTAAATTACTGATTATTAGACTACTGCCACTACAACTTAATCTAAAAAAGGACGACATCCACGATGCCGTCCTTTTCTTATTGTACTAATTCTTAATTCCGAGTTCCTATTTCCGAGTTTCTATTTCACCAGTTGCAACTCTTCAATAACATGTGGAGCATTCATTATCTTGTCGATAGTATATAGCACATATCTCACATCAACACTGATTGTGCGTTGCATTTCAGGCTCAAAAACAATATCGCCGCTCAATGCTTCCCAGTTACCATCGAATGCCAATCCCAACAATTCAGCATTCCCATTTAGAACGGGACTACCTGAGTTACCTCCGGTAATGTCGTTGTTGGATAAGAAACAGGTAACGAGCTCATCTTTATCATTTGCATAACCCTCGAAGTTCTTCATACGAAGTTTGGTTAAAATTTCGGGTTGCACATTAAATTCGGGATCGCCGGGTATTTCTTTCTCCAAAACACCTTTGGTAGTTGTGTAATACTCGTACCAAACACCGTCTCGTGGTTCGTATCCTTCAACGGTTCCGTAACTCAGGCGCTGCGTAAAGTTGGCATCGGACGAATATGCAAAATCAGGATTCATCTCCATCAATGCAGCCATAAATTCACGCTCTGCTCGTAAAATCTGCTCGTAGGAATCCATCATTTTTTCAGACATTTCATATCCCATATCTTTCACTGAAAGAGCCAGATCCATTGCCGGGTCCTTAATGATATCTTTGTTGTCTTTCTTTTTCAACAAAGTCATCAAATCATCCAGATTGACAAACTTCGATTTTTTGAATAACCAATCGGCGTATTTCTCGTAATCGCCTTTAAACTTTTTATTAATAAAGTCATAAATATCGGGCAAATTTTCTTTTGGTACGCGCGATGCATACAAACGAAGCATAACAGGCAACACTTTTTTGTCTAACTCAGGCTCGTAATCCTTGTATGAATTGATAATGCGTTCGTTTATAAAATCCTCTTTATCTTTTTCGGTATTGTTTACATCAAACTCCAAAAGTGTATTTGCAAATCGAATGATTTCGATTCCATTCCTGAAGGTCTCCAAAAAATAAGTGGTATACAGTGCATCTTCTCTTGAAGTGGTATAAGCTTCCTTGAGGGAAGAGAGGGTGTTTCCATATTTTGCTTTTGCTTCCGGATTTCTATCGATCCATTCCGCCAATTCTTTCTCAAGTGCCTCTTTTTCTTTTACAATACCCAAACGAGTGAGTGCTTCGTTCATTCCCATTGAGTTTTTCCAATAATTGGAACTTCCTGCATATTTTGATGCATATTTTATTCGAATAGCATCACTGTTGTTCATCGCTTCACGCCAAATTTGTTGTTTTTCGCCCCGTACTTCAATACGAGGTTTGTTTTCCGAATCTATCATCCGTTGGATACCCCACGATGACATGTATCTTTTTGTACGTCCCGGATAACCAATGGTCATGGCATAATCATTCTCTTTGTAGCCGGCAACCGATACTGGAACTACATATTTAGGAGTGTATGGAACATTGTCGGCGCTGTATTCAGCCGGACGATTGTCTTTATTGGCATAAACTCTAAATACAGAGAAATCGCCCGTTTGGCGTGGCCACATCCAATTGTCGGTATCACCGCCAAACTTACCAATGGAAGATGGAGGAGCAACAACTAAGCGCACATCGCGAAAAATATCGTACACTACCAAGTAGTATTTATTTCCGGAGTAGAAAGGAACAACGCGTGCATTTGTAAAAGGATCGTTTTCATATTCCTCTGTAATGATATTCGACAAAGAGTCGATGGCAAGTTGACGCTGAATTTCGCTCAATACTGAAGGAAGTTGAGACATAATCTCATCGGTAACATCTTTTGTGGTGCGCAAAAAAGAAACAGTCAATCCGTCAGCCGCCAATTCGTCGTTCATGCTTGTAGCGGCAAAACCATCTTTCAGATAGTCGTGTTCCACAGCACTTAGTTTTTGAATGGCACCATAACCGCAGTGATGATTGGTAAAAATCAATCCTTTTTCCGATACCACAACACCTGTACATCCGCCACCAAATATAACAACGGCATCTTTCAGCGAAGCGTTTTCTTCGTCATACACTTTATCGATGGGAAAAGTGAACCCAAGTTCCTGCATTCTTTCAATGCTTTGTTGGCTCAATTCTTTCAATAACCACATTCCTTCATCTGCTTTTACTGAAAAAGCCAAAAAAAGAACGGCTATTGCTAACAACATTTTTTTCATGTGTAAAATTATTTTAAGTAACTGTATCTAAATTATTATTTTCTAAAATACTTACCAATTACCGGCAGTTCGTGCAAAGGTAATTCTTTTTTTATTGTCACCAATAAGTAAACCAAAACAAACAAAGTATTTAAACTTATACGCACAAAAAGATTGGGCGAATATCGAAAATTGAGAAACATCAAAAAACCCAGCACCCCCGCCAGTAAAGTAAAGTTAAGGGCTGTTTTTAGATTATAGGGAATTGGATATTTTTTTTGTCCCAAAAAATAGGAGACCACCATCATAGATAAATTAGCAAAAAACGATGCCCAGGCAGCTGCCATATATCCATAATGAGGAATGAACAGGATTAAAATAGATAGCGTGATGACGAGCCCAAATAACGACATGTATGCACCCCATTTTGTTTTATCGGTAAGTTTATACCACAACGAAAGGTTGAAGTAAAGTCCGAAAAACAATTCTCCCATCATAACAATGGGTACTACTTTCAATCCTTCGTGGTAGTTGCGCGGAATTAAATATTTTATAATATCGAGATAACCAATGGTAACCAAAAAAATTAGCAATCCTAAAATTAAAAAGTATTTTGAAGCATCTGCATACGATTTCAGGTTAGAAGTGGAACTTGATTCCCGATCTTTTGCAAAAATAAATGGCTCAAAAGCATATCGGAAAGCTTGCGTAAACATAACCATGATAATGGCAATCTTAAAACTTTGTCCATAAATTCCCAATTGAGTTTCAGCTTCAGCCGGGTCGGGATAGAGCCATGTGAACAACATTTTGTCGGCTGATTGATTGAGCACTCCCGCAACACCCAAAATGAGCAGAGGATAAGAATACTTTAACATTCTTTTGAGCAATGCACCATCAAACTGAAATTTGATGCGCATGTGTGGCGTCAGCAAAATAAATTGAATAAGTGAAGCAATTAGATTTGATAAGAGAATATAATCAATGCCATTGGATATGTCATACCAACCAAACAAATCGGGATAATAATTACTTAACCACGGTGCAAGTTTAAAGAAAAAAAGATTGAAGGCAATAATCAGAATCACATTCAAGAGCTTGAGAAAAGCAAACTTAAGCGGACGCTTTGAAAATCGAAGAAAAGCGAACGGAATTGCTCCCAATACATCAAACATCAAGATAAGAATGAGCATGAGCGCATAGTGTGGTTTCATACTGGGACCAAAGGATGCGGCTATAGGTTCTAAGAATGTAATTGCCAACACCACAAACAGCAATGTAGAAGTTACAATGCTAATAATGGCTGTGGAATAGACTTTGAGAGGTTCATCCTCTTTGTTGGCAAATCGGAAAAAACCGGTTTCCATTCCGTAAGTAAGTATCACTTGAAGAAAAGCAATCCACGCATACGAATAGGTGATAACTCCCATTTCGGCAATCGTCTTCAGTTCAAACGCCCAATACAATCCAAGAAACCAACTTAGTAGTTTTCCAAAAATACTGCTCACACCATAAATGGCGGTTTCCTTGGCCAGAGTTTTCATTCCACTTGCCATATGTATATCTGTCTCTTCGAAATATAAATTTGTTAGTACTGATTACAAAAGTAATATTTTATCTTTGATTTAGGTAGTTTCGATGCTGTTGCTGTAAATAATTGAGCTTTGTAGTTATTTTGTAGACAAAAAATGAGTTGAAAATTGCTTTCAGCATCTCAAACAATTAAAAATTTAATAAATGAGAGCAAATAAAAAATACGGCAGAACATATTTTTTTAATTGATTTTCATAAAAGATTTTATACATTTGCTTTCTATCCATAGAGACATTTAATATGAAGTTTATCGATTCAGAACAAATTCGCACTAACATAAACAGAGCTGCGTTGCAACGAACTCCTTTCTTTTTTGCAATCAACTACGAAATGTCGGAAGGATTGTTTATAGAAAATCCTATAACTCAAAGTGAAGTGCTTTTTCACTTCAACGGTGCTAACAATAGACCATCGGTAACAACTTATTCCCAGCAGGCTGAACTAATAGTTTATCCAATTTCGATAGAGGAATATCGAGCAAAATTCGAAGTAGTGCAACAAGGATTAAAAAGTGGTGAGTTTGATGTGATTAACCTTACTGTTCGAACACCGATAAACAGTAATATCAATTGCCGCGAAATATTCCTCCGCAGTCAGTCTCCCTATCGGATCTATGTTCCCGGAACGTTCGTATGTTTCTCGCCGGAACGATTCATCAAAATAGAGGATGGCAAGATATCCTCTAATCCAATGAAAGGGACTATTGATGCGTCAATTCCGAATGCAGAACAAATTATATTGAACGATCCCAAAGAAATTGACGAACATACTGCCACAACCAAATTGGTGGCCAAGGAGCTTAGTTCAGTCGCCCACAATGTGGTTATAAAGCGATTCAGATATATCGACCGGATTGAATTAGAGAACAGAACGTTGCTCCAAGTAAGTTCCGAAATTGAAGGAGAGTTGCCGGATGATTACATGTCGAAATTGGGCGATATTCTGTTTTCGCTACTCCCCGCAGCATCAATCACCGGATCACCCAAAACTAAAGTTAGAGAGTATATCCGCCTCACAGAAGGTGAGCCAAGAGGATATTACTGTGGAGTTGCCGGTTATTTTGATGGAAAAACATTGGATACTGCTGTGCTTATAAGATTGATAGAAACGGAAGGTGAAAATATGTTCTTCCGAAGCGGAGGCGGTTTGACTCGTGATAGTATTTGCGAAAAAGAGTATCAGGAAGTTTTAAACAAGATATATCTCCCATTTGTATGACAGAGCCTTTTTTTATTGAAGTAGTGAAAGTAGAAGATGGAATGTTTGTCGATCCTCAGCCTCACATCGATCGAATCATTCGCACGACTATGCGTTTTTTTGCAGAACCATTAACTGTGCA
>JAQVGF010000135.1 GCA_028696875.1 Dysgonamonadaceae bacterium | reverse complement strand
GAGAACTTCTGTTTGAAATAGGACATGAGCCTAATGAAAGGTGGGTATTGAAAAAACAGTTGTGGAATAGATTTGTTTAACTAATAACCTCTTCTGTTTTGGTGAGTTGGGAAAACAACGAAATAGAGAATGCTACCTTAATTATTAATCGATTAAATTAAGAGCTCAAATGAAAGAATTTTTCGACTATGAACTTTTCGATATTGGTGGTTACAAACTCCAATTAGATACGCTTATTAGCTTCATCATTTTTATAACAGTAGTTGTTGCGGTTATAGTTATCTTAAAGCGATTGATTTATCGATCCAAAAAGCTCAATACGGCAGAGAAATTTTCAATCAACAAACTCTCGCGTTATGTAATAGTCTTGCTTGCGTTTATAATCGGTTTACGGATTTTAGGTTTTGATATAACTGTATTGTTGGCCGGTTATGCTGCTGTATTGCTTGGTTTGGGGTTTGGGTTACAACATATTTTTAACGATTTTATATCGGGAATAATACTTTTGCTGGATGGATCGTTAAAGGTGGACGATATAGTTGAGGTTAACGAGCGAATTTACAGAGTGGAAGAGATAAACTTTCGAACAACAACTGTGTTGGGGCGCGATGAAAATTATGTGATTCTCCCCAATTCAGAATTAACCGGAAATCGGGTAGTAAACTGGACATACAATCAGAAATCGTCCCGATTTCAAGTGGATATTGGTGTTGATTATGCTACGGATGTGTTGGAATTAATGGAGATTCTTAAAACAGTAGCAAAAGCCAATATTCGTGTTTTAGAAAAACCGGAACCTTTTGTTCGGTTCGAAAACTATGCTGAATCATCTCTTGATTTTGCGGTATATTTCTACACTTTCGAGATTTTTAGAGCTGAAAACATCAAAAGTGAAATACGCGTTGAAATATTTAAAGCATTAAAAGCAAAAGGTATCAATATTCCATATCCTCAAAGAGTGATCCGATTTAAAAAGGATAATGAAGATAAGAGTTTATAAATAAGTTTTCTTGATACCTCACCTATTATCAGACACATAGCTCCCTTAACCTATTTGTTCTTTTATAAAATCATCGAAAAACATAGGAGATGTAAGCGTAAAATTGTACTTTTATGGATTGTTTTATATAAAAAACATCCAATCAGCTCCTAAAAACAAACGAAATTTAATTTGATAGATCGTTTGTTACATTAAAATGATAACTCTCCTATGTCTCAGACAAAAGTCTTTAATTCAGACAATAAACCAACCTTAGAAGAAAAAGAAAACATAATCGATTTTTTATTCGAAAGTTTGCAAGAATATGGCGATCCAAAATCCGATATTGAGAAAGCAATAAAATATGCATTGAAAGAAACGCCTTCGTTTGGAGGTTTTGTTTTGGTTTCGTATTTAGATAGTATCATTGTGGGTGCCGTAGTAATCAATCAGACGGGAATGAAAGATTATATTCCGGAAAACATTCTAGTTTATATTGCCATTCATCAAAATTACAGAGGCAAAGGACTGGGAAAAAAAATGGTGAAAAGGGCTATTGAAATTGCCGATGGCAATATTGCTTTGCACGTAGAACCCGACAATCCGGCAAAAAAATTATACGAAAAACTTGGATTCAGTAGCAAGTATTTAGAAATGAGATTTAATAAAAAGGAATAATGGCATTTGTAACTTTCGACATAAAGAAACTAAAATTAAATTTCGATTATCTAAATAATCTGTTCGCAGAACATAATATAAAATGGTCGATTGTAACCAAAGTGTTGAGTGGAAACAAAATGTTTCTGACCGAATTGTTGAAGCTGGACATTAATCAAGTGTGCGACTCGCGTGTAACTAATCTAAAAACCATCAAAGCTATAAAGCCCGAAGTAGAAACAATCTACATAAAGCCTCCGGCAAAACGCTCCATTGCGGGTGTGGTGAAGTATGCTGATATTAGCTTAAACACAGAATTGGAAACCATAAAAATGCTTTCGGAAGAAGCACAAAAACAAAACAAGATCCACAAAATTATTATTATGCTTGAGTTGGGTGAGTTGCGCGAAGGTGTGAAAAGTGAAGATTTTGTTGATTTTTACGAAAGTGTTTTCAACCTAAAAAATATTGAGGTAATAGGACTTGGCGCAAACTTAAATTGTTTGTATGGTGTGCTTCCAAATAGAGATAAGTTGCTGAACTTAAGTTTGTATCAACAAATTATAGAAGCCAAATTCAACAAAAAACTGCCTTACGTTTCAGGAGGATCATCTGTTACTATCCCCCTAATATTCCAAAAACTTCTCCCCGAAGGAATCAATCACTTTCGTGTGGGCGAAACACTTTTTTTGGGAACCGATGTTTACAACGATGTTCCGTTGGAACAAATGAGTAATAATATATTTATGTTGTACTCCGAAATAATAGAGTTGATTGAAAAACCAATTGTGCCCGAAGGCTCCCTTGGGACTAATTTGGAAGGAGACACCTTTACATTTGAAACTGAGGATATTGGACAAACATCCATCAGAGCTATCATCGATATTGGGTTGCTTGATGTGGAGATAAAACACCTCGAGTTTGTGGATAAAGAGATCACAATTGCCGGAGCAAGTTCAGATGTTATAGTAATTGATTTGGGGGAAAACAAAAAAGGATATAAGGTGGGCGATCTAATTGAATTCAAACTTGATTATATGGGCACATTGCGGATTATCAATTCTAAATATGTGGATAAGAGAATAAAGAATTAGGAACTCGAAACTCGAAACTCGGAACTCGGGAATAGGAACCGGAAACTGGATACTGGGAACTGAGTACTAATGGTAGAAACAGGGGAATTGACTTTTCGAGATTGACCCTTTCTTCTATAAAATATTTTTCTATAGATAACGAAACCACAAAAACACGAAATTACAAACTCAATTAAACTTTTAACTCAAAAAACAGAATTTATTTATAAATCAATTCAGTTATTAGTCAACATTTCGGCATAAAAAATCTTATAAAATAGAGGAAACGACCTCAATTTTTGCAAAATGTTAAGATATAGGTTGTGATGTAGAATTAATACAACCATGAAAAACATGTTGCAGAAAAACATATTCATTTTTTTTGAACAGGTGTGTTTTATACAATTTATCACTTACAGAGATGAGGCGTAATTTCTACTGATGCGGTGTTTGCCGTTCTACAATTGTTGAGCGAGGCAAAGCCAATGATTCAGTTATTAGACAATGTAGTTTTATAGATTTACAAAAAAAAGGATGATTATGGGTTATTTATTTGGTTTTTTCTTCTTGCCTTCTTTTGTTTTACCAACAGTAATTTATGATTTCAGAAAAGAGAACGATATTAAAAATTGGAGGATTGTGAATGATGCTGTATTAGGAGGAAATTCTTTTGGACTATTCCAACTACATCCCGAAGGGTATGGGGTTTTTGAAAGAGAGGTGGTGCACGAAAACGATGGAGGTTTTTCATCAGTGCAATATAGATTTGATAAACTAAAAGTGAAGCCTTATAATAAAATAGCATTTCGGATAAAAGGGAGTAATACCAATTTTCAGATTAGAGTAAAAGAATGTTTACGTACACACTATTCTTATGTTTTCGAATTTCCTGCTTTAAATGAATGGCAAGAAATAGAAGTTTCGCTCAAAAATATGTATCCGTTTTTCAGAGGTGGAAAACTTGAGAAACCTAACTTTTCCCACGATCATATTGAAAGTGTTTCCTTTTTTATAGGAAATAATAAACCCGATAAATTTCACTTGTTTATTGATAAAATTGAGTTGCATTAAGCTATACAGCTCTGATAAACAGAGCCTTGCTAATCCTATCCTTATATTTTCTCTCTTTTTAATTCTCCGAAATTTAATTATCTAATCAATTTATAGATAACAATCCGATAACGATAATAAAGTTTAACAAATTAATAGTGGACATAGGTGTCCACTATTTGAGATGTTTTATTATATTTGGCACTAAAAAAGGAAATATGTTTTCAAAAGCATGTGAATATGGCATAAAAGCTTCTGTTTATATAGTTGAGCATTCATTGAACAACCAAAAGGTGAGTCTTAAAGAAGTTGCAAGCGCAATTGATTCGCCCCAGGCATATACTTCAAAAATATTGCAGCAACTTTCCCGGAATAATATTATTCGGTCGGAGAAAGGACCAACCGGGGGATTTTCAATAGACAAAACGAAAATAAATCGAATTAATTTAAGTACCATCGTCTCTGCCATCGATGGTGATTCAATTTACAAAGGATGCGGGTTAGGTTTTCATCAATGCGATGAAAGCAAACCATGTGTAATACATCATCAATATAAAACAATTAGAAATGATTTAAAAACAATGCTTGAAAATACATTCCTGATAGATCTTTCAGAAGATATTGATAAAGGTTTGTCTTTTTTGAAAAGCTAAATCTTTGTAAAAAAAAATGACAAATACGGTATCAGTTTCATTCATACAAAAACGTATTTTTCAAACAATTAAAAACAACAACTCATATGGATAATAATAAAAAATATTCTGTTTCTGTAGAAGGTGATTTGGAAATGAAAAAGCACCTTAATATTAACATTGACGATGATCGCATCAAAAAGATGCTGGAAATAAAATTGAAAGTATTCAATCAGGAAATGACTCCGGCTGATGCTCGAAAATTAGTAAACGAAACTTTCGACACTGTTTCTGCCGAAGAGTTTGCTTATGGAGAACAATACCTGTTTAATGCAGGCGTAACTGACGAAATAATGACCGAAGGGATGGATGATATTTTAGATGTTTTCAAAGATGTTTTTATGGTTGACAATCTCAACCTTCCGAAAGGACATCCCATACAAACATATGCAGACGAAGCGACTGCTCTCGAACATCTTTTACTCAAAATGGAGCAAAAACTGAAAGGAAAGTTCATTAAAAACGAATGGCTCGATCTTTACTCCCAACTCAGTGAAATCAACACACATTTTAGTCGCAAGCAACATCAACTATTCTCTGCACTTGAGCGCAAGGGTTTCGACAGACCATCGAAAATAATGTGGACATTTGATGACAGAGTTCGCGATGCCATCAAAGATGCTTATAACTTGTTGGAAGCAGATAAAGATGAGGAGTTTATCAATGCTCAGCCTCAAGTTATTCATTTGGTTCGCGATATTTTAGACAAGGAGCGCGAAGTGCTCTATCCAACTTCGTTGAAGCTGATAAGTGACGACGAGTTTGCAGTAATACGAAAAGGTGATGATGAAATAGGCTATTGTTTGATTGAAAATCCACCTGCATATCGCTCATCTCATTTAGATAGTTTAGGTTACAAAAAAGATGACGCAAACAACTTATTATCAGATTTAAAAGATTTGTTGGTAAAGCATGGATTGAACGGTTCATCTCAGAAAGATGAAGTATTGAATGTAAGTAATGGGAAATTGACTTTGGAGCAGATTAATCTTATTTACAAGCACATGCAGATAGATCTGTCTTACGTTGATGAGAATGATATTGTTAAGTTCTACACAGATTCAAAACACCGCGTTTTCCCTCGGAGTCCCGGAGTAATTGGCAGAGAAGTGCAAAATTGCCATCCGCGCGAAAGTCTCTCTACTGTTAATGCAATAATTGATGCTTTTAGAAAAGGTGAACAAGACGAAGCCGAGTTTTGGATTGACAGAGGAGATAAATTCATTTACATTGTTTTTAATGCAGTGCGCGATGATGAGGGCAATTTTAAAGGAGTATTGGAGATGATGCAAGATGTTACGCACATTCGAAGTTTAAAAGGAAGTAGGAGACTTTTGTCATGGGAAAACTCGATGTCGGAGACATATAAAGAGAAAGACATTAAAACAAAAACAAGCAAAATGAATTCAGAAGAAACAGTATACACAACCGATGT
>JAQVGF010000134.1 GCA_028696875.1 Dysgonamonadaceae bacterium | reverse complement strand
GTATTATGCGCCGAGGTAATAGCGTGGAAATCGCCTGTGAAATGCAAGTTGATGTTCTCCATCGGTAGCACCTGAGAATAACCTCCTCCGGCTGCCCCACCTTTCATTCCAAAAACAGGACCTAAAGAGGGCTCACGCAATGCAACAATAGCATTTTTTCCAATATTATTAAGGCCTAACGCCAAACCAATAGATACTGTAGTTTTACCTACTCCCGCTTTGGTGGGAGTAATTGCAGTAACTAAAATAAGATTGCTCTTATTTACTTGCTCTTTATCTATTAAATTTATTGGAACTTTAGCCATGTGACGTCCAAAACTTTGTATTTCGGTACGCGGAATACCAATTCTTTCGCCAACATCTTTTGCTTTAATCAACTTAGCTTCTTTTGCAATTTGAATGTCTGATTTCATTTTATATACTGTTTTTTTTGTTAATTTTTCCTGGTTTTATAGTGTATGTAACAGGTGTTTTTTATGGTCGCATAAATAGATATTGTTTTTGCTTTAAACGCAATCCTATTTTAAAACTACACTAAGATACTACTTTTTTTCTTTTAATTTATCTTCCAACAAAATAAGTTGATCGCGCAACTGCGCAGCTTCCAGGAATTCCAGTTTTTTTGCTGCGTTCATCATGGATTTTCGAGTTATTTCGATAAGCTTTTTCAAATCTTTTGGATCTGCGTAGTCGTTTGTTGCAGGTTCAGCAACTGTAGCATAAAAATCCGGTTCAATATATGCGTTCGGTTCCGCTGTTTTGGCATACTTACTTAATGTGGAAGCCGCTCTCAATTTACTTATCTGTGTGGGTGTAATGCCATGTTTTTCGTTATATGCTATTTGCTTTTCACGTCGCCGAGTTGTTTCATCTATTGTTTTCTGCATACTATTTGTAATTCTATCAGCATAAAAAATGGCTTTGCCATTCACATTTCGTGCAGCTCTACCAACAGTTTGAGTGAGCGATCGGTGAGAACGTAAAAAGCCCTCTTTGTCCGCATCTAAAATTGCCACCAACGAAACTTCGGGTAAGTCTAATCCTTCGCGCAAAAGATTTACGCCGATTAATACATCAAAAACTCCGTTTCGCAGATCGTCCATAATTTTCACTCTGTCCAAAGTTTCCACATCGGAGTGAATGTAGTTACACTGCACACCATTTTGCGCTAAATAATCGGTTAACTCTTCCGCCATTCGTTTTGTGAGCGTTGTTACCAACACGCGCTCGTCTTTTTCTACACGTTGCTGGATTTCCTCCATCAAATCATCGATCTGATTGAGACTGGAACGAATTTCAATGGGTGGATCGAGTAAACCGGTGGGTCTGATTAATTGATCGACCACAACTCCTTCCGATTTTTCCAACTCATAATCGGCCGGAGTTGCACTCACAAATATTATTTCGGGTGTCAATGCTTCAAATTCTTCGAATTTGAGCGGTCGATTATCTATTGCCGCAGGCAAACGAAAACCATATTCCACCAAATTTAATTTTCGAGATCGGTCTCCGCCGTACATAGCTCTGATTTGTGGAATTGTTACATGACTTTCGTCAATAATCGTAAGATAATCGTCAGGAAAAAAGTCTAACAAGCAGAAAGGGCGCGTTCCGGGCAATCGTCCGTCAAAATAACGCGAATAGTTTTCGATACCCGAACAATAACCAATCTCTTTTATCATCTCCACATCATATGTAACCCTTTCGTACAGACGTTTTGCTTCTAATGGTTTTCCAATCGATTTAAAGAACTCTACTTGTTTTCCCAAATCAATCTGTATTTCGTCCACTGCTCTAAAAATTCGTTCTTTGGTAGTAACAAAGAGATTGGCGGGAAATATTCTGTACGAATCCAAACGCTCTATCGTTGTTCCGGTTAATGGATCGATGCTTTCAACGCTCTCAATTTCATCTCCCCAAAAAATGGTTCGAACAATGTAGTCATGATACGCTAAATAAACATCTACCGTATCGCCTTTTACACGAAAGTTTCCCCGATTAAATTCCAATTCGTTTCTTGAATATAGACTATCTACCAAACTCCTTAAAAAGCGATCGCGATCCATTTTTTTTCCCACTTTTACTTCAACAATTGTTTCCTTGAAATCTTCCGGATTACCAATTCCGTAAATGCACGAAACAGATGAAACCACAATTACATCTTTCCGTCCGGAAAGTAATGAGGATGTTGTAGATAAGCGCAGTTTTTCAATTTCCTCATTAATAGAGAGGTCCTTTTCAATGTACAAATCGCGGGAGGGAAGGTATGCTTCGGGTTGATAATAATCGTAGTAAGATACATAATATTCAACCGCATTGTTGGGGAAAAAATTTTTAAATTCGCTATAAAGCTGTGCGGCCAATGTTTTATTATGACTTAAAACCAACGTAGGTTTATCCATTTCTTGAATAACATTGGCTATGGTAAATGTCTTTCCCGATCCCGTAACTCCTAAAAGAGTTTGATATGGGATTTTGTCTTTCAATCCTTCAAGCAGTGCTTTAATAGCTTGAGGTTGATCTCCGGTGGGTTTATATTGTGATGTTAATTCAAATGCCATATTAGTTAAAAACAATAGGTAATATCATTTGTTCGTATAGTTCTGATTCAGGAAATGTGTTTACGGAGCATCAGAGTAAGGTTTCGTTTCGTAATAAGAATATATTTTGTAATCAGTATTTAGTTTCAGATGAACAATATAGCCTTTAATTTGACTGATTGCTCCATTATTCCCATCAAAAGTTTTTTGGAGTGGAACATCAACAGTATATGTGCCACTTCCCATCTTCTCGTACTTTAACTTTGTTATTTCAGGGTCGAAATTAACACTTTTAGCATCTGATTTTGCTGCAAGCAATAATAATTGCCCGGTCATTGTTTCGTTTGAAATATTGGTTGAGCTGTTAAATCTACGGACAATTGGCGCCAAATAATTGCTTAGCTCTGTGTGTGACGCATTAGATAATCCGATGAAAAATCCATTCACGGTTTCTTTTATTTTTTCTAAGTCTGCCTCATCCACCGGCGTTGTTTGCGTAAGCATCGCAAATCGTTTCTGCGCATCACCGATGTATTGCCCGGATATTTCTCCCGATAATGACATATTGATGTAATCAGAATAAGCTTGTGAAGAATTCTCTTTCAACGACGATTCCCACAATAGAGAATCGAGGCGATTCTTTACCATTCGTTCGTATGGGCTTTGAGGATATTTCTCTAAAAAATCTGTAAACTCGATCGTGTTTTCCGATGTTTTTAAGTTTTCCCAAGCGTCAGCCTCGTTGCTTTTGAGCGTTAACATTTTAGTTTTAGCTTCATCTACATATTTCCCTTGCGGATATTCATCTATATAATCAAGGTAGGCATCAATGCTGTTATCACGTTGTGTGAGTTCCCAAACTGAGCGTTCTAAGTTTCCGTCTTTTACATGTTGATTATAAATAAAAACAGCAGCTACAATCGCTAAGATTAATATAAACATAGAGACTGTAACATATAGAGTTCTATTTGGACGTTTATCTCTTTCAATTTCGTAGTAAGATTTCTGCTCAGCGGTTCGATTGTTCCACGCTGTCTCTTCTTTTGGTTTATGATCAAAAGATTCCGTAATCACGGGAGTTTTGTCAACTACCTTCTTCTTTTCAACATCCTTGTTTTCAGGCTCAGGCAGATCTTCTTTTGCAAAATCTTCTCCTTTCGGAACATTCACTTCATATTCACTATTAAGTTTGAGCGTACACTCCGAACAAAACAGATTTTTTTCTGCTTTGTTTTTTCCACATAAAGGACATTGTAATGACATTAGAACAAGAAGTTTTTATATAGGTTATCGTTTCATACAAAGATAGAAAATGATTTAAATAGATAGGCATAATAAGATAGTGTTTTTTAAATAAAACATTTTTTGTACATTTGAGTCAGCTTATAAATTGCGTGCGTATGATTGAAATTAGAAGAGCCGGAGAAAAACAGATCCCAAAAATAATAAAACTTGCAGATGAGCTTTGGCCGGCTACATTTACATCAATTCTGTCTGCGAAGCAGATAGCATATATGATGGAAATGATGTATAGTCGGGAATCGCTTGAGAAGCAAATGAACGATGGTCATCAATATGCTATTGTGATGGAGAACGATGTAGATGTTGGTTATGTTTCTTACGAAATTAATCATGACAACTCAGATAAAACTAAAATTCACAAACTCTATATCTTACCTGAGCATCAACGGAAAGGAATTGGCAAAATTGTCGTTGATTATGTTGCACAAGAAGCAAGGAGATCACAAAACAGTGCATTGTTTTTAAATGTAAACAAACACAACGAAAGCGCCATCGGTTTTTACGAAAAACATGGTTTCTTTTTAGTCAAAAAAGAAGTAATTGATATAGGGAATGGTTTTATAATGGATGACTTTGTTTTTGAATTGGAGTTGAATGAAACCGAAAATTAAGTCTTGAATCCACTCTGAAAACCCTCAATTGCTGATTATTAGTCTTTTTCTGCCCTTTGTCCCTGAAGGGAAAAGCCTAATAATCAGCACTCAGCCAAAGTCCCCTCAGGAGCGGAAATCAGTGAGATTGACTTTTCGGAGTGGACTCAGTCTTAAAAAGATTATAATCAAGCTACGACAAAAGGTATGAAGAATTATATTAAAGGAAGATTAAGATCGTTTTCATATGCATTCAATGGTATTCGCATCTTATTTAAGGAAGAACGAAATACTCGAATTTATGTTGTGATAACCGTTGCCGTTTTGCTTTTGAGCTATTTCCTTCGCATCTCGCACTATGAATGGATAATTGTATGTTCCATAATTGGTTTGGTATTTGCCATGGAAGCAATAAATGCGGCAATTGAAAACTTGGCAGATTATGCAAGCGACAAAGAAATTCATTCACTTATAAAAAAAGTAAAAGATTTGAGTGCGGCTGGCGTTCTTCTTATTGCGCTTATTGCATTGATAATCGCCTTCATCATTTTTATCCCTAAACTATTAACTCTTTTTCCATTTTAAATTAGATTGACAATCGCATCATGATTAACACTGAAAACTACGTTGCAGATATCCACGAAATAAGACAATCTGAGAAGAATGTTGCCGAACAATCGATCCTGTTAAAACAATTATTGGAAAGAGTTAGCAAAGAAATAACCAAAAACGAGGCAATGCAGTTCCCTACCCTTTTTGCGCGCTTGGTTTTTATTGCTCAAAAATACAACTTGCCTAAACAGACGGAATGGCACTTGCAAAACTTCAGAGTAAAGATAAAAGACCAAAGAAAAAAGAACCTCCGGATAACACAAAAAACTTACAACAATGCGGAACGAGCTGTGCTCGATTTGTGCAATGCAGTTTCAAGAGGGATAACAGAAGTTGAAAATTTAACTGACGAAAAAATATCCAAAGATACGATTGTTGAAGAGTCGGAAGGGAAAGAGTTAACGTTTCTCCCGGCGGAGAATGGCGCTCTACGGGTACAAATTTTATCCATCGATCGTAAGAAATCATTACTTACGTGTGCGGTTGAGAATTCGCCCGGCACTCAAATTGTTGTTCGCTATAATGTGACTCCCGATAATAATCTCTTTAATGAATCCATCGCTTATTTTGAAGAAGGTGCTCAACTAAATTTGATTGATTTTACAACCGATAAATATGGATATTTTGTTCCCAAAAAAATTGTTTTGGAACCCGATTATTTAATTGATGCTTCAGCAATTGCCAACTGTTTCCACAATTACAGTGTATCGCATTTACACTACTTTATGAACAAATTTGAGTTGATGGAAAACAGAAGCTATCTTCTTTTGGGTAATCTTGCCAATTACTTTTTGGACGAGTTAATTTTTGCTGATAATCCGCAGGAGTTATCGTTTGATGATGTCTTTTTTCGATCATT
>JAQVGF010000133.1 GCA_028696875.1 Dysgonamonadaceae bacterium | reverse complement strand
TCCAATTCATCAAACACTTCAAAATCGACAAGCATTGCATGGAATTCATCGTCGGTAGTTTCTCGTTCCAACTCCTCTCTGTTTGCATCAAATATCTCTTTGGCTTTGTAAACAATTTTAGCTGTTTTGTCAGCTCCAAATAGCTTCCATGCTTTTGCAGTTGGGTTATCAAAAATATATCCGCCATACCCGTTTTGAATTAATTGGACAAAGCCACCGTGATTTACCTCTTCCCAAAAAAATCGATAGGCAAGCAATGCATGCTGATATCCGGTGAGTTTATGCATGTTTTCAGCTGTTAGGTTACTGCTAATTTCTACCAGATATTTATCGGTAAATAATGTAATTAAATCGAAGTCACTCTTTGAAGATGCTTCTGTAATTTGTTTTTCTGAAATTTGTATCATAAGTCGAGGAGATATTTGTTTCAGCAAATATAGAACATTTTTCATTGAAACTACCATTATTAATTTTGCGTTATTTGATTCAATAAAAAAATCGTTATCTTTACAGAATAAATAAATATTTTTAATTCTTTAATCTTAAATTATGGCAATAATTAAACCTTTCCGTGGCATACGTCCACCCAAGAAATTTGTATCTGAAGTTGCTTCACGTCCTTACGATGTTCTTAATTCGGAGGAGGCACGAGCGGAAGCAGAAGGCAACGAGAAATCGTTGTATCGCATTATTAAACCCGAAATTGAGTTTCCTAAAGGAAAAGACGAACACGATGATGATGTGTATGTAAAAGCGGTAGAAAATTTTGAACTGTTTCAGCAAAAAGGATGGCTTGTGCAAGATGAGGAAGAGATGTACTACATTTATGCACAGACCATGAATGAGAAAACGCAGTACGGATTGGTTGTGTGTGCTCATGTGGAAGATTATATGAGCGGGAAAATTAAAAAACACGAACTAACACGACGCGACAAAGAAGAGGATCGCATGAAACACGTTCGTGTAAATAATGCAAACATCGAACCTGTATTTTATGCTTATCCTGAGAATCAGGAAATTAATAAGATAGTTAGTGAAATTATAAAACAAGATGCAGAATACGATTTTGTTTCAGAAGATGGAGTAGGGCACCATTTTTGGCTGGTTTCTGATAAAACGGATATTGATAAAATTACCGAAATTTTTGCATCGTTCCCGGTTATGTACATTGCCGACGGGCATCATCGTTCTGCTGCCGCAGCATTGGTTGGAGCAGAGAAAGCTCGACAAAACCCAAATCATACGGGCAACGAAGAGTACAACTACTTTATGACGGTATGCTTCCCCGATAATCAATTGACTATTATCGATTACAATCGGCTTGTGAAAGATTTGAACGGGCTGACACCGGCAGAGTTCCTGAAAAAATTGGAGAAAAACTTCGAGGTAAAACCCACTGGAACGGAAATTATGAAACCAAAAACACTCCATAATTTTTCGATTTACTTAGATGGAAAAGCATATAACTTAACTGCTAAAACCGGAGCATACAACGACAATGATCCCATTGAGCAATTGGATGTAACCATTACTTCTAATCTTATTTTGGATGAAATATTGGGAATTAAAGACCTCAGATCCGATACCCGTATTGATTTTGTGGGGGGCATCCGCGGTCTTGATGAACTGAAAAAACGTGTAGATAGTGGAGAAATGGCTTTAGCCTTGGCGCTTTATCCTGTTTCCATGAAACAGTTGATGACAATTGCCGATACAGGAAACATTATGCCTCCAAAAACTACGTGGTTTGAACCCAAATTGAGATCGGGGTTGGTGATACATAAATTGGAGTAAAAAAATAGCTGTTAGCTTTCATCTTTTAGCTTTTAGCTTTGAGCTGCCCAACTGTTCACTGTTCACTGACCACTGATTGCTAACCGCTGACCGCTAATTTTAAAAAATGAACCTTTCCGAAACGATAAAACGAGAAACCGATGCGCTATTTCCGGAAATTGTGCAACATTATCGTTACTTACACCAACATCCTGAGCTTTCGCATCAAGAAAAGACTACTAATGAGTATATCACTCGTTTTCTTGATGCTGAAGGCATTGCGTATCGGAATAATATTGGAGGCTATGGCGTTTTAGCTCACGTACGAGGAGAAGCTTTCGGTTCTAATAGAACAATTGCTTTTTGTGCCGATATGGATGCATTGCCAATAGAAGAAGAAAATGAGGTCTCCTATAAATCGGTTAACAGAAAAGTAATGCATGCCTGTGGACATGATGCTCAAACAGCATCATTAATGGGAGCTGCAAAATTAATTAACCGATATCGGAAAGATTTTGGCGGAACAGTTTTGTTCGTTTTTCAACCTGCCGAAGAACAGTCTCCCGGAGGTGCCGATTTGATGTTGAAAGATGGCGTTTTTCGAGATTTTAATCCTGAGTTTATCGTAAAGCAACATGCTTATGTTGATTTACACGCCGGAAAAGTAGCATTTCAAACGGGTACGATCATGGCATCGGCAGACGAAGTACACATAAAAGTAAAAGGTCGAGGCGGACACGGAGCTTTGCCACATGAGTTGAACGATACTGTTCTTGCTGCATCCAATATTATTGTTGCTATGCAACAAATAGTTAGCAGACGTCGCAATCCGTTCAACCCGATGGTTCTCTCTTTTGGTAAATTTATTGCAGATGGGGCAACGAATGTTATCCCCAATGAGGTGACTTTGGCCGGTTCGTTAAGGTGCATGAATGAAGAGGATCGAAGGATAATGTTAGAAATTATTCCTCAGGTTGCAAACTCCACGGCTGAAGCATACGGTTGCAAGTGCGAAGTGACTCTCCCGGAAGGATATCCTTGTACTATTAACGATGGAAGTATCACTGAAGAAGTAAAAAGTGTGGCAATTGAATTAATAGGCGAGGAAAATGTAACCGACTTTCCCAAACGGATGACAGCAGATGATTTTGGTTTTTTTACCGCTAACTACAACGCATGTTATTATCGTTTCGGCGTAGCCGGAAAAGGTGATGTTGGGAAGTTGCATACTTCTACTTTTCTTATAGATGAGGAGTCATTGCGTACATCAACGGGATTGTTTACCCTTTTTGGCGTTAAAATAATGCAAGAGCAACGTTAAAAACCAACATTACACTAATAAATATAAAAAAACTGTTATTTTTGTATCAATGAAATAGTTGTATCACACTAAAACTTAATAAAATGAGTAAATACCATGAGTTAGACGAGCTTGACGTGAAAATATTAAAGCTTATTGTTGACAATGCACGTATTCCTTTTTTGGAAGTGGCACGGGAATGCAATGTATCGGGGGCTGCTATCCATCAGCGTGTACAGAAACTTACCAAGGCAGGCGTTCTGAAAGGTTCTGAGTTTATTGTTGATGTAGAGAAAATGGGTTATTCAACGTGTGCTTACATTGGCTTGTTTTTGTCTCAAGCCGATAGTTATACTGAAATTGTAGGAGCGCTCAAAAAAGTTCCTCAAGTGGTAGAATGTTATTATACTACCGGGAAGTATGATTTGCTAATTAAAGTGTATGCGGAAAACAACCACGACTTACTTCGGTTTATTCAAGAAAACATAATGCCTTTAGGATTGGCACGAACAGAAACACTGGTATGTTTAAGAGAGTCGATAAAGAGGAAATTGCCCATACCCTCATTTAAGAGAGATTAGATTTTGGGTTATTCTCACGATGTAGAAAATATAAAAGGATGAACTATTCCGATTCAATTAAATTTTCTGAATTATACGATAAGTTTTTTCAGAAATCTTATTTGTTTGTTAAATCATACGTACACAATAATCAAGCGGCTGAAGATATTGCGTCAGATTCTATTATAAAGCTTTGGGAAACAATTGAGAAGGAAGAAATAAAGAATGTAAATGCATTCTTATTAACTACTTTGAAGAACCATGCACTGGACTATCTGCGCAAAGAATCCGTTAGAAATAAAGTCCACGATATTGTATTGCATAATCAAACACGAGAATTAAATTTTCGAATTTCAACTCTTGAAGAGTGTGATCCATCACTACTTTATTCAGAAGAGATACAAAATATTATTGATGCATCCTTGTCTACACTGTCGGCTCGGACCAGAGAAGTTTTTGAAATGAGTAGATATGAGCATTTGTCGAATAAAGAAATTGCAGATAAATTAAAACTGAGTGTGAAATCTATTGAATACCATATCACTAAAGTTTTAACATTATTACGTAACAACCTTAAAGATTATCTACCGGCTACATTAATTCTCTTTTATTTTATTTAATTGCATTTTCGTTTAGGGTTATTTGCATTTGAAACGTCTTAAATTATACAAAGGCAATATAAATTCAGATAAATGCACATAATGAAACGTGATTTGTTAAATAAATACATTGTTGGAGATACCACTACTGAAGAGAGTTTAGAAGTCTATAATTGGATTAAAGCTTCTTCTGAAAACGAAAACACATTTAAGTCATTACGTAAAATACACGATGTTCTTATCTGGAAAGATTATAAAGCAATTAGGGCAAAAAAAAGATCGAAAAATAGAAGACTTTATTTACCAATACTCCAAATTGCAGGGTTATTCATTCTGTTCTTTTTTGTATATAAAGCTTTCACTCCCCCCAACAAGACGGAAATTACCAATGACTATAAGGAAACCCTGCAAACTCTTTCTGTACCAGCCGGGGAGTATATACAATTTACTTTAGAAGATGGAACAAAGGTTTGGTTAAATTCTAAATCTACCCTTACTTATCCTACACAATTCAACGATAATAAGAGGAGTGTTGAATTGGAGGGTGAAGCCTTTTTTGATGTTGTCTCACTTACTGACAAGCCATTTATTGTGAAAATATCTGATCACGTCGTTCATGTTACGGGAACGGAGTTCAATGTTAAGTCATATAAAACTTTTGAAACCTCACTTATTTCGGGTAGTGTCACTGTGGAAAATTTAAATAACGGGAAAAGTGTCAATTTAAAGTCCATGGAAAGTGTTGTCGAGATAAACAATGAATTCATTGTAAGAAATGTAGATGAAAATGATCTGTTGTGGAGAAAAGGAATTATCTCCATAGATAATAAAACAATAGACGAAATAATACCAATTTTGGAACAATATTACGACAAGAAAATTATCGTAGAAAATAAAAAATTTCAGAATGAAAAAAAATACACCGGTAAATTCAGAATTAAAGATGGTGTTGAACAAATACTTAAGATTTTGCAAATGCAAAATAATATATCGTATCAAGTTGAGGATGATTTGATTATATTGAACTAGGACAAAATAAATAATCAAAAATTCAATTTATAATTTCAAAAAATAGATTAATAACAACCAATTAAAATTACGGAGAATGGAAAATACTTTTAAGAAAGAAAGTTTTCGACATAAAGTAACAACTCTATGTTTGAAGAGTAGACGAATCTCTTTATTGCTAATTTTTACGTTTTTCACGTATGCATTATTCGCAAATTCGCAAGATGCAAAAGTGAATTTAAAAATAAACAATAAATCGGTAAAAGAGGTCTTATTAGAAATAGAAAAACAAACAGATTATCTGTTTGTGTATAGTGAAAATGAAATTAATACAAATCGAAGAGTTACTTATACAGTTGAAAATGGAACAGTAGAAGAGGTTCTTTCGAAACTATTTAGTGAAACAAACATTGTCCCTAAAATAGAAGGGAAGAATATTCTTTTGATGCATGAAGTCAAAAGCAATGTTTCACAACAACAAAATGTTCCAGTACGAGGAAAAATAACCGATAATTTGGGTGAACCTCTTCCTGGTGTTAATATCGTAATGAAAGGCGACCGACAAGTGGGAGCAGTTTCAGACATGGATGGTAATTACACTATTTTTGTACCAACCGGAAATGAAACATTAGTATTTACGTATGTAGGTTTTGAACCGCAAGAAATTGCTATAGCAGGAAGAACTACTGTAAATGTTACATTGCGTGACGATAGTAGAGCACTTGAAGAATTAGTAGTAATTGGGTATGGTACACAAAGGAAAGAAAATCTTACAGGTGC
>JAQVGF010000010.1 GCA_028696875.1 Dysgonamonadaceae bacterium | reverse complement strand
TAAATGAAATGGTAGATCATGGAATGGGCGATTTACAAGCAGTTTCTGCATTAGCACTTAAAGCCGGTCTCGATATGGATATGGTTGGCGAAGGTTTCCTGACGACATTGATGAAATCTGTTGACGAAGGAAAGGTTTCGGAAGAAGAGATCACACAAGCTGCTCGACGAATATTGGAAGCAAAGGAAAGGTTAGGTCTTTTAGACAACCCGTATCTCTATTCCGATGCCGGCAGACCTGCACGTGATATTCTCAGCCAGGAGAATCGTGATCTTGCTCGTAAAGCTGCTGCAGCTTCATTTGTATTGTTGAAAAAAGAAGGAAATGTCCTTCCCTTAAAGAAAAATGCAAAAATTGCACTTGTTGGTCCTTTAGCCAATGATCAAAACAATATGTTGGGAACTTGGGCTCCAACCGGAGACTTCAAGTTGTCAATTCCTATTTTACAAGGAATTAAAAACGTAGCACCCAATGCACAAGTTACTTATGCTAAAGGAGCAAATATAACTGATGATGCCGAATTGGCTGAAAAAGTGAATGTTTTTGGTCCGAGAGCAATCATCGACGAACGTACACCCGATGAAATGCTACAAGAAGCCATGCAAACAGCACAAAATGCCGATGTTGTTGTGGCTGTGGTTGGCGAAGCCAGTGAAATGACCGGTGAGTCTGCTAATCGCACTAATTTAGATATTCCGGAAAGTCAAAAAAAGTTGATACGCAAATTGGCAGCTTCAGGAAAGCCTGTAGTACTGGTGTTGATGAGTGGACGCCCTCTTACCATTGCTGAAGAGATGAATCTTCCGGTAAACATTCTGCAAGTTTGGTTCCCGGGAGTTGAAGCAGGAAATGCAGTAGCCGATGTACTTTTTGGAAATTATAATCCATCGGGAAAACTCACCATGACATGGCCACGCAATGTTGGGCAGATTCCTATTTACTATAGCATGAAAACAACCGGAAGACCACAGGAAGGTGATGAGTTCCAAAAATTTCGTTCTAATTATCTGGATGTAGAAAACTCTCCTTTGCTACCTTTTGGATATGGTTTAAGTTATACAGAATTTGAATATGAAACGGCGAAAGCAGACAAAGAAGAATTGCAAGCTGACGGTAAAATTACTATTTCAACCATTATTACTAACACAGGTGACTATGATGGTTATGAGATTGCTCAGCTTTATATACATGATAAGATAAGAAGTATTACTCCACCAATGAAGCAACTGATTAGTTTCAAAAAAGTGTTTTTAAAGAAAGGAGAATCGCAAGAAGTACAATTTGAAGTAACAGCTGATGATTTGAAGTTTTATAATGCTAAACTGGAACATGTTGCTGAACCGGGAGAATTTGAGTTTTTTATCGCAGGAAATTCTGACAAGGAATTTGAGGGGAGTTTTGTTTTGGTTGAGTGATGGGTTTTTTGTGATTTCGTGATTTCGGTTGTTCGACAAAAAATAATCTTACATATTATCCGGAATATCGAATTCCTACTCCCGAGTCCCGAGTTCCGATTTGATAAGAAAGAGAGTTCTTTTTAAATTATCTAACAGGTATTCGCCTTCTCCTAACAAGTTTACCCAACTTGTTAGGTATTAAAAGTACTATCAGACAGAATAAAACTTACATTCAATTATGTTTTGGACAGAAAAGACACATCACAAAAAAATCAAACCTACTTGAGAGATATAAAATTACATCTAATGTGTTTAGGAAACCCAAAACAGGCTACCCATATTTTGAAACTGCAACTTCTATAAAAACAATTGCTATGAATAGAAATTTAATCAAATCAATGACTCTCATTGCTTTAGGCAAAAGTCTCGTTAGCTGCGCTCCAAAAGAACAGGAGGTGAAACAGCCTAACATTATTTTTATTATGAGCGACGACCATGCCTATCAGGCAATTAGCGCATACGGTCACGGTTTAAACCAAACTCCTAACATTGACAGAATTGCAAACGAAGGAGCTATTTTCAGTCGTGCAACAGTAACCAATTCCATTTCTGCTCCCAGTCGTGCAGTGCTGTTAACCGGAAAGCATAGCTTTGTAAACGGCAAGGTGGACAATGTACAACCATTCAACTGGGATCAGGACAATTTCACCAAATTATTGCAAGCAAACGGTTACGAAACAGCCATGATTGGAAAGATACATATGGATGGAAAGCCACAAGGCTTCGACTATTCCATGGTACTACCCGGACAGGGTAAATATTACAATCCCGATTTTATCAAAAACGGTGAGAAACCAGAGGTAATAGAAGGATACGTAACCGAGATCATCACTGATTTGGCATTGGATTGGATGAAGAACAAACGCAATCCAAATAAACCATTCTGCTTGCTATATCATCACAAAGCTCCTCATCGAGAGTGGCTGCCTGCTGAAAAATATTATAAGGAATACACTAAAATGACATTCCCAAAACCGGAAACTTTGTATGACGATTATGAGGGAAGAGGAACAGCGGCAAAAACTGCCGAAATGAACATTGCCAAGGAAATGACATGGATTGGCGATATCAAGATTTATCCGGAAACTGCAGAAGAGTTCGGAATAGATACCCCTTGGGGACGCAGGTTGTTCGATTTGAATATCGGCAGAATGAACGAAGAGCAAAGAGCTGCCTGGGATTCTGTTTACAGACCAATAGACGAAGAGTTTAAAAAACTCTTCCCGACAATGAGCGAGAAGGATATAATGGATTATCGTTATCAACGATATATGCAAGATTATCTGGCTACTATTGCCTCCGTTGATGATGGTGTTGGTCAGGTGCTTGATTTTCTTGATGAAGCCGGTTTAGCAGAAAACACAATCGTAATCTATACTTCAGACCAAGGATTTTACTTGGGCGAACACGGCTGGTTTGACAAGCGATTCATGTATGAAGAGTCATTCCGTATGCCACTACTTATGCGCTATCCAAAAGAGATTAAAGCCGGAACAAAGATTGACGACTTAGTACAAAACTTAGACTTTGCTCCCACATTTCTTGATTATACAAACACTGAAACTCCTCAAGAAATTCAAGGGGAATCGTTTCGCGATTTGGTGGCAGGCAAAATAGATAAGTGGCGCGATGCTGTATACTACACCTATTACGAATATCCATCGGTACACATGGTGAAACGACATTATGGAGTAGCAACCAAACGCTATAAATTGATGCACTTCTATTATGATATTGACGAATGGGAAATGTACGATTTAGAAACGGATCCTATGGAGATGAGAAACATCTATGATGATGAATCGTATGCCGATGTGCGAAAAGATCTTCACAAAAGATTGGATGAGTTACGAACCTATTATGGCGATAGCGACGAAAATGATCAGAAGTATTTGAACGAATATTTGGAGGCTTTGAAGCCGAAGAAAGAGAATTAAGAATTAAGAACTAAGAGTTAAAAGTTGAATCAAACTTGAAAACTCTCAATTGCTGATAATTAGTTTTTTCTGCCCTTTGTCCTTCGAAGGGCAAACCTAATAATCAACACTCAGCCAAAGTCCTCTCGTAGGCGATTTGGGTAAAAGGAAGGAGAATTGACTTTTATAAGTGGGCTCTTAATCCTAATAACAAAATAACATGAAATTTATAACAATAACTTTACTCTTCATTCTTTTGAGCTTCTCATCTGAAGCACAAAAGGACTATAAAACTTATGCGAATCCACTTAACTTGGATTACACTTATATGATATATAATGCCCATGAAGGACTTTCCTATCGTTCGGGGGCTGATCCCGCAGTAGTCAAGTTTCGTGGCGAATATTATATGTTTGTTACACGATCTATGGGATACTGGCATTCAACAGATTTAAACAACTGGGATTTTATAAAACCAGAGAAATGGTATTTTGAAGGTTCTAATGCTCCTGCAGCTCACAATTATCGTGACTCTGTGCTTTATGTGTTTGGAAATCCGTCCGGGCAGTCCAGTGTTTTATATACTGACAATCCAAAAAAAGGAGACTGGAAAGCCACTCCTTCAATTTTAACGCAACTGCAAGATCCCGATCTTTTTATCGATGATGACGGTCAGGCATATGTGTTTTGGGGTTCATCAAACAGATGGCCAATTAGAGGAAAGAAACTTGACAAGAACAACTCTTTCAAACCTGGTGAAACACATGAATTGTTCAATTTGAATCCTGAAGAAAATGGTTGGGAACGTTTTGGTGAAAATCATACAGATACATTACCGGGTTTTATTGAGGGTCCATGGATGACAAAACATAATGGCAAATATTATTTACAATACGGCGCACCCGGCACACAGTTTAATGTGTATGGAGACGGAGCATACATAGCAGACAGCCCTTTAGGTCCTTACAAGTATATGCCAAACAATCCTTTTTCATATAAGCCGGGAGGCTTCATCAATGGTATGGGGCATGGCAGCACAGTTGAGGGGGAAAATGGAACTTACTGGCACTTTTCAACAATGGCTGTAGCTATTGCAGTTGGTTGGGAAAGACGGATTGGAATGTTTCAAACATTCTTTGATAAAGATGGATTAATGCATTCAGATACTTATTTTGGCGATTACCCACATTTTGTTCCGGCATCTGCAAAAAATCTGGGAGAGTTTGCCGGATGGATGTTACTATCTTACAAGAAACCTGTAAAAGTTTCATCTTTTGTAGAAGAATATGGAGCTGAAAACATGGTTGACGAAAATGTGAAATCATTTTGGCTTGCTCAGAGCAAAGATGCGGGTCAATGGATTGAAATAGATTTGGAAAAAGAGATGGAAATTTGCAGTATTCAGATTAATTATCATGATTATGAAAGCGATATGTATGGTCGTTATCCTGATTTAAAGCATCAATATACAATTGAGGTTTCAAAAGATGGGAAGAATTGGGAAATGTTGATAGATAAAAATGAAAACACGAAAGACGTACCTAATGATTACGTGGAATTGGATAATCCTGTAAAAACACGTTACGTAAAATTTACCAATATCCATGTGCCCACTCCACATCTTTCAATATCAGAATTACGTATTTTTGGTAAAGGTAACGGAAAGACTCCAGGAACAGTAAAAGGCTTTAAAGTAAATAGGAAAGAAGATCGAAGAGATGTCCAACTCAATTGGAATCCTACAAAAGATGCGCAAGGTTACAATGTATTTTGGGGAATAGCACCAGACAAATTGTACAACACATGGTTAGTTTATGATAATCCTGAATTGGAAATGAAAAATCTAACCAAAAGTCAAGAGTATTACTTTGCTGTGGAAGCGTTTAATGAAAATGGAGTAGGCGAAAGAAGCAAAGTAGTGAAAGTGGAGTAATAAAATAAAGACCAATTATAAAACAGAGATGGGAAGCCAAAGTAGAACTTTAGCTTCTCATCTCTGTTTGTTATTGTATAAAAATACTCTTCTAAAACTGATGCCCCACTCCACCAAAGAAATTAAAATCGCTAAATTCATTTTGATATCCCAGCGTAAAGTCAATGGGACCCAATCTTGTAGAAGTTTGATAAGTAATACCCGCACTCCAATTAAAATGATCAAAACCAAAGTTTTTCCACTCATCAAATTGCAACAAAGCTTGTACTCGTGGAGTTAGGAAGTTTTTATCATCTAACCCGATTCTAAAGCCCAACTCACCTAATGTACTTACAGGTTCTAAAAAACTGATGCCTCGCTGTCCTAATACAGGGAAAGAATAATCTGAATAAGAGTTAAAGGTGTTGGCAGCATAATTGGAGTAGCCCGAACTTAGACTCTCCGTATTGAACAAAGTTCGATGGTGAAAACTGCCCAATAGATAAACATCATCATTAATTGGCATTACAGAATTTACCTTTAGTCCATAGATTGGAACAATATTAGAGAATTCTCCTTTGTTTACAAGAAGAGAAAACTTTGTGTTTAAATAAAGACCCCTTCTGGTAAGATTGACATCATCTCTACTATCTATTGTGAATTGACCAAACAGCGTTGAATAAAATCCGCTTGTATCAACATCAAACAAATTGATGATATTGTCGGAGTCACTGCGCCTATAGGAACTATTACTATAATAATGTTGAGTTGCACCCAATCCAAAATCTATATTGTTCTGAAGCCTTCTATTAGTATATAACGAAGCTGAAACATTCACAACATCCATTTTGCCAGTCCTACTTCCCTCTTCATACTGATTCAACTTATTGTATCGCGCACCTATTTCTAATCCCATAGTAGTATAATACATACGGTTAGATTCCATAATCATCTTTATTTGAGGATTGATAGCTATTTTTGTATCAATCATCATAAGGCTAAAAAAATTGGAGTAGTTTTGTTTTGAATAGTTGGCATAAATTACTGCAAGATCAACTGTATTGAATCCCGCCCCCAGCATCAGCTTAGATTCTTTTTTATCTTTTATAATCAACTCAAGATTATGCCCCATTCCATTTGGCTTCAACTTATAGTTCACCATTTCGAAGTTGCCGTAGGCATAGAGTCTTTTTGTGGCTTCGTCTATTTCACTTGTTGTATAAACAGTGTTTGGAGTAATATTCAATGTCGATAATATAAACTTAACGTCGTTTTGATACTCATCTTCTAATACGACTTCTCTTATCAACCATTCATCAATATGTTTATATGCTATATCTTTTTTATTGTTTCGCTTGATATTTCGTCCCGAAATCAACTCTTTTATTTTAGGCATCTGTTTGCGAGCGGCCATTTCTCCTTTTTTCATGATACTGTCAACAGCACTTGCTTTAAAGTCAAATGTAGAAACACCTTTAAGTTCAGGGTTAATAACTATATCGGCCAGCTCAATGTTGTTATTGTGCTTTTCAACTTCAATCTGATCTACAATTCCCATCAGAATAGAAGTTATAGATTCAAATTGCAAATCTTCGTCTTTCTCTTGTTGTAAGTCAATGCCAATTATTATATCAGCTCCCATATCTTTAGCAATATCCACGGGAAAGTTATTAATCACTCCCCCATCAACTAAGCGCATACCATTAAAATTAACCGGAGAGAAAGCCCCTGGAATGGCCATGCTCGACAACATTGCTGTTGGCAAATGTCCATAGTTCAACAATTCCTCTTTACCAGTCTCTAAATTGTAGGCCACACAAGCAAAAGGTATGGGTAAATCAGAGAAATAAACACTATCTGGAATATTTGCAGTGATGCCACTAAAGAGATTCAATATATTATTACCTTTCACATAGCCTGAGGGTAGTGATAGTTTTTTATTTTTTGTATTAAGGTCAAATTGCAAAAGATATTTTTGCTCATAATTTTGTTTAAAGGGTGTTTTAAGCTTTCGTGGTATTCTATCTAAAAGCAACATTTCCCAATCTTGCGCTCTCACAAAATCTTCAATGTCTTGTGCCGAATATCCAATAGAATAAAGCGCGCCTACAATTGTACCAATACTATTGCCCGTTATAAGTGTAATGGGAATATTCTCCTCTTCAAAGACTTTCAGAACACCGATATGGGCAAAACCTTTTGCTCCGCCACCGCTTAGTACCAGACCAAGCTTTAACTCATCGTCGTTTGTTTGTGCTTGAATCTTATTAGATGTAACAAAAAAAAAGTAGATTATAAAACTAACTATCAAATATTTTAAGGTTACTGTGATTATATTCATACTCTATTTTTCAGTAAAATGGACAGAAGTTGTTAACACAACTTCTTGTTTCAAATTAATATTGTTTAATACAAAGATAGTAAAATTGTCCCATGCGTTTGCAAGCTCACTGAAATACATAATCTAAAAGTTATTCCTCAAAGTAAAGTGAATTAATAATAAGAAGTATGACAATACAATTAATGCATAACAAAAATAATTACCATTCTAATAAACTTTTTTCAATTAAACTTGGTTTATAATATAAACTACTTTATCTTTGCAAAACACTTTATAAAATTATCATTATGAAAACAGAAAAATTATCCGCCGAGAAAAGTTTGGAACTAATTACAGAAGTAATTGCTCAAGCACGAAAGAAGTTTGAAGAAAATGGATTTATCTTTATGCTTTGGGGCGTATTAATCGCAATTGCAGCCATTGGTCAATTTGTGCTTCTCAAAAATGAGTATTATGCTACCAATTGGTATCCTTACCTCTTGATGCCAATAGGGGTTTTATATTCATTCAATTATTTCTCTAAAAAAGAGAGGAAAAGCAAACACAATCAAATAAGTGCAATAGTTTCATATGCTTGGGTTTTTTTATCGATAAATATGCTTGCTTTGGGTTTTCTATTTGGCAGGATTTTAAGAGAAAACCTAATACCCGTTATACTTATTCTATTAGCTGTAGGTACAATCATATCCGGAGTTTCAGTTAGAAGTAGATTACTGCTGTTTTCCGGTATATTAATCAATCTTTCAGCCTTTGCAGGATTTTATATTCCAATTCTATACCAACCACTATTAATGGGCATAGTTGCTATAATTGCAGTATTTATTCCGGGTATTATATTAATGGTTCAATATAAGAAAAAAGGAAATGTTTGAAGATTTAAATCCCTTATTGCATTCTCAACTCAGGTTAGCCATTATTTCTTATCTGATTAGTAACGGCAAATCTGATTTTAATGAATTGAAAGAAGTTACAAAAGCGACATCCGGTAATATCAGTGTTCAATTAAAAAAATTAGAACAAGAAAAATACATTTCCATAACAAAAGGATTTAGAAACAATTATCAACATACATCCGTAGAAGTAACCAAAGAGGGGATTGATGCTTTTGAAGAATATGTAAAAGCAATTGGGCAGTATATTAAAAAATGATTTAGGGTTCTGAGGTATTATTGAGTAATTTCCACCTTGCACGAAATACGTGGTACAAGATGATTCATAATTATGAATCCTGAAGGGATTCAATAGAAGTGGCATCCAAGAATTTACCTATCTTCTCCTATTCAAAAAAAATGCCCTCCCACTCAACTTCTCCTTCTTACTAACTGATATCCCGATCTTAAGAAGTAAACAAAGGGATAAACTAACATGTGCATCAGTTTGGTATAAGGAAAAATCATAAAAATAAAGAGTCCGGTAACGATATGTATTTTATACTGGATGGAGTGGTTTATTAGTATTGCACCTGCATCAGGCTGAAATGTAACCACTGCCTGCGCCCATTCACTTAAGGCAGCATATTTCTCAATGGGGGTTGTGGCGGTTCCTGCAACGGCAGTCAGCCCTAATACAGCCTCTACCAATAATAATATAATGATAAAATAGTCTAAAATACTACTGTTCGCTTTCATACGCGGAGCGTTAAATCGTCGGATGATCAAAATGGACATTCCCACAACAGCCATGGTTCCAAAGAAAGAACCCATTGTTAAAGCAATAATTCTTTTGGTTTCAGTGGTCATCACCATATGATAAACCCATTCTGGGATAAAAAGTGTGAGATGTCCGAAAAAGACAAGGATAATTCCCACATGAAAAAGGTTGCTGCCCAGTTTCACTTTTTTGTCGGCAATAAATTGGGTAGAGTCAGCGTGAACGGTTTTATTAATCATAATCAGCCGAGTAATAATCCCGAACCAAAATATCGCCAGGGCTATGAGTGGGAAATAGGTGAACAGTAGGTTATTAATGAAGTTGTCCATATCTGTTGATTTTATGTTTGAAACAGATTAAATTAGTCTGTGTGTTGATTTGCAAGCAGAAGATCCTTGTGAAGAGCAAGAGGAAGATCCTCCAAAAGTCACAGGTTCCTCCTCATATTCAGCATCCAAATCCAGCGGCTTTTCATTTTTGATCATCTCACGTGTTATCGCCTTATCGGGTTGCTTGGCTGATAATGAAATAATAGCTTTGAAAATAGAGCTGTAAGGATTTTCGCTTTCTCTCAGAGCAACATTTATCTTATCCATAATATTTACAGTCTCCCCTAAAAGTTCGGCAGACTTGCTGGGTGATAGAGTAGAAAGAAATTCCAAAAAAACGGGAATGTAATCCGGGAGCTCTTTGGCGGTTAGGTGCATTCCTTTCTCCTTATAAAACTCCATGAGATTGACCATTGCTTGTCCTCGATCTCTTGAATCACCTTTTATATGCTCAAATATATGTAGCGAAACACTTCTGGAATAATCAAATAGCTGTACATATTCTCCTTGCCAATCGGTGAGGTCCATTTGATTGAATCTTTTGCAAAATTGGGCTATTTCAGCTATTTTTTCTTCATGAAGCAATGACTCATCTCTCAATTCTTCTTCTGCTTGAAGTAGAAATTTCTGCAACTCATCACTTGGATAAGAGAGTAAAAGAGAAAGTATTTTATACGTCTTTATCATAATTAGATACCTCCAAATAGATTTTTAAATTTTTCAGTGTCGTTGCTATCTCCATCCGGATAACCACCGCTGGATTGATGTTGATACACATTTTTTGCTTCTTCCCTATGGCTGGTAGGTATCACGAACCGATCTTTATAATTGGCAATAGCCATGAGGTGATACATCTTTTCTGTTTCTTCAGGAGTAAGACCTGTGCCTTCCAACACTTCGGTATTTATCTCTTTGTCCACTGTTTTACTGCGCATATAAGCGCGCATAGCCAGCATACGTTTAAGAGCCTCTTTAATGGGTTTTTCATCGCCTGCCGTGAAAAGGTTAGCCAAATATTTATGAGAAATACGCATATCGTCCACATCTGGTAAAATGCCGTTCATGCCAATTGTTCCACTGTTGACTGCAGATTGGATTGGAGATAGAGGAGGCACATACCACACCATGGGCAATGTTCGGTATTCCGGGTGCAATGGGAAGGCAACCTTCCAGTCGATGGCCATTTTGTAAATGGGTGATGATGCTGCAGCCTCCAAAACATTATGGTGGATGCCTTGTTTTTGTGCCTCAGCAATTACTTCAGGATCGTTTGGATCTAAAAACATATTGAGATGTTCTTCGTAAAGATCTTTTTCATCAGGTGTTGCTGCTACTTCTTTAATTTTGTCGGCATCGTACAAAATCATACCTATATATCTGATTCTTCCTACGCACGACTCACTGCAAATGGTAGATTCTCCAACTTCTATTCGAGGATAACAGAAAGTGCATTTTTCTGATTTATGAGTTTCCCAGTTAAAGTACACTTTCTTATAAGGACAACCACTCACGCATTGGCGCCATCCGCGACAGCGATCCTGATCGATGAGAACAATGCCGTCTTCTTCACGCTTGTAGATGGCTCCAGATGGACACACCGCCACACAAGTTGGATTGAGACAGTGTTCACAAATACGAGGCAGATACATAATAAACGAGTTTTCAAACTCACCATAAATATCTTTGGGAACATTTTTAAAGTTGGTTTCTTTACTTCGATTTTTAAACTCCCCACCCAAATCATCTTCCCAGTTAGGTGTTTTTTCAATTTTCTCCATCACTTTACCTGTTAAGATAGAGTGGGGTCTGGCTGTGGGCGGAGTTTTAAATTTCGAACCTTTGTGTAGAATGGAATAGTTGAATGTAAAAGGTTCGTAGTAATCATCTATTGTGGGCATAGTGGGACTTGCAAAAAGATTTTTCATAATACCCAGCTTGTTGCCCATTTTGGGTGTGAGTCGATCTTTATCGATCTTCCAGCCACCTTTCCAGCGTTCCTGATTCTCCCACTCGTCGGGATAACCTATTCCGGGTTTGGTCTCTACATTATTGAACCATACGTACTCAACGCCTTTGCGCGAAGTCCATACATTTTTACAAGTAACTGAGCAGGTGTGACAGCCGATACACTTGTCCAGGTTCATAACCATTGCTATTTGTGCACGTATATTCATAGCGTTTCTTTTTTTTTAATTTTCTTCTATGGGTTGATCCATCCACTCTACTTTGTTGAGTTTGCGAATGATGACAAATTCATCCCGATTGGCACCAATAGTACCATAATAATTGAGACCATAGCTCAATTGTGCGTAACCACCTATCATGTGGGTGGGTTTGAGACAAAGTCTGGATACGGAATTGTGAACACCTCCACGGTTTCCTGTAATTTGGCTTACTGGCATATTCACGGTTCGCTCTTGATTGTGGTACATGATCATCGCTCCATTGGGAATTCGTTGCGATACTACCAGTCGTACTACCGTAGCTCCATTTTGGTTGTAAACCTCCACCCAATCATTGTCTATCAGATCCATTTTTTTGGCATCATCTTCGCTCAACCATGCCACAGGACCTCCACGTCCTAAGGTGAGCATCAATAAGTTGTCTGACCAAGTGGAGTGGATAGTCCATTTGTTATGAGGAGTCATCATATTAAGAATCATATACTTCTCTTTACCATCTAATTTTTGAATCATTCCTTTTAATGACTTGGTGTCTATGGGCGGCTTGTAGCAAACCAGATTTTCACCAAAGTCAATCATCCAGGGGTGATCCTGATAGAGAGACTGCCGACCTGTGAGTGTTCGCCAAGGAATCAATTCATGCACATTGGTGTAACCGGCATTGTAGGAAACTTCATGCGATTCAACGCCGCTCCAAATGGGCGAAGTGATAATTTTTCGAGGTTGATGGAGCAAATCTTTAAATCGAATCTGTTCATCTTCTCGCTTAGATGCCAAGTGACGAAGTTTGCGTCCTGTTATTTTTTCAAGTGCCTCCCAAGCCTTAACGGCTACTTTCCCATTGGTTTCGGGTGCCAACGTAAGAATCATTTCGGCAGCATGAATGTCGGTTTCTATCAGTGCCCTTCCATTGGTTTTGTGTCCAATGATAGAAGATAGATTCAGCTTCTTCAGCAACTCTACCTCTTCTTTTGTATCCCAGTTGATGCCCTTTCCGCCATTCCCCAATTCTTCCATAAGCGGTCCCAATGAGGTAAATCTTTGGTAGGTATCTGGATAGTCACGAATCACTTCGATAATATCGGACATGTTTTTGCCCGGCTTAAGTTCTAGGTCCTTCTCTTCTTTCCAATCTTTGGCGTAGGCAGTTTCTGATATCTCCATGGGAGAGTCGTGTTGCATGGGTAGCAAAACTACATCTCTCTCTTTTCCAAGATGACCCGGAGAAAGCTCCGAAACTTTTTTTGCCAATCCTTTAAAAATATTCCAATCTGTGCGTGATTCCCAAACGGGATCGACTGCATTGGAGAAAGGATGAATAAATGGGTGTAGGTCGGTGGTACTCAGATCGTTTTTTTCGTACCACGTAGCTGCAGGCAAAACGATGTCGGAGTGAAGGGCTGAAGTGGACATTCTGAAATCGAGCGTCACCAGCAAATCGAGTTTCCCTTCGGGAGCTTTATCGTGCCATTTCACTTCTTGTGGAAGTTGTTGACCGTTTGTTTTTAGGTCATCTCCCATCACACTATTTTGTGCGCCTAACAAATGCTTCATAAAATATTCCATCCCCTTGGCGCTTGATGCCAATAGATTCGAACGCCATATAAACATGTTTCTGGGGAAGTTTTTAGGATCGTCCGGATCTTCAGAAGCTATCGATAGTTCATTATTCTTTAATTTCTCTGTTATAAAGTTTTTCACATCCTTACCTTGTTCAGCAGCTTGATGTCCCAATTTAATGGGATTGTCGTTTAATTGTGGACTTGAAGGCAACCAGCCCATACGTTCTGATTTTACGTTGCAATCAATCATAGACATCTTGCTCCATTTTTCCTTGTCGGCCAAAGGGGAAATCAATTCTGACAATCCCACTTTTTCGTAACGCCACTGACTGGTGTGCATGTAAAAATAGGAGGTGGCATTCATATGACGTGGTGGGCGATGCCAATCAAGTGCAAAAGCAAGTGGCAACCAACCCGTTTGTGGGCGTAATTTTTCCTGACCTACATAGTGAGACCAGCCTCCGCCTGATTGACCTACGCAACCACAAAATACCAGCATATTTATTGCACTACGATAGATCATATCTGTATGGAACCATTGGTTCACACCACACCCAATAATAATCATCGATTTACCTTCTGTTTTTTCGGCATTTTCGGCAAATTGCCGCGCGGTGGAAATTATTTGCGAAGCGGGAACGCCTGTTATTTTTTCTTGCCAAGCAGGTGTATAAAGAGCATCCTCCGTATATTCCGGAGAAGGAGCTTCTCCGGGAAGTCCCAATGAAAGACCATAGTTGGCAATAGTTAAATCAAATATTGTACAGTAGAGAAATTTCCCATCGGGTGATTTGCGTACGGGTATTTTTCGATTAATAATTTCTTCGTGCTTGGTGGCATTAAAGTATTCGTGTTTGTAATCGTCTCCACCAAAATAAGGGAAAGCCACCTCTTTCACTTCATCAAAATCATTTGCAAAAGAGAGTTGTGGTGAAATCTCTTTTCCGGTTGAGACATTCACCATCTCTAAATTCCACTTTTTGCTCTTGTCCCAGCGTGAACCAATGGTTCCATTGGGAATCACTAACTCTTTGCTTTTTTCATCATAGAGAAGTGGTTTCCAATCGGCATTTTCCTCAGTGGCATACTTTGCATCCAAGTCACTGGCTCGTACAACTCTTCCGGCTACAAATCGACCATTCTTTTCCTCTACTTTCACCAAAAAGGGTAAGTCGGAGTACTGTTTTACATAGTTCTCAAAATAAGGTGTCTTTTTATCCAGGTAGAACTCTTTTAATATTACATGTCCCATAGCCATACCCACCGCAGCATCAGTACCTTGTTTTGGTTTTATCCAGAGATCTGCAAATTTGGCTGCCTCATTAAAATCGGGCGATATGTTGATAGTTTTTGTTCCTTTGTATCGCACTTGGGTATAAAAAGGTGCATCAGGAGTTCGTGTAACGGGTACGTTTGATCCCCACAACATTAGAAATGAAGAGTTATACCAATCTGCACTTTCGGGAACATCGGTTTGTTCTCCCCAAGTTTGGGGCGAAGAGGGCGGCAAATCGCAATAGAAATCATAGAAGCTTAATATTGTGCCTCCCAGTAGGCTCAAATAGCGAGTTCCGGATGCATAACTAACCATTGACATGGCAGGGATGGGCGTAAATCCTGCAAGACGATCTGGACCATATTTTTTGATGGTATAGATGTTGGCCGCAGCAATTATCTCTTGTGCCTCTTCCCAATCAAGACGAATAAGACCACCCAAACCTCTTTGACTAACGTATTCGTTACGCTTAACGGGATCATCCATGATGCTTTCCCAAGCAACTACGGGATCTTTGTGTTGTTCTTTGGCTTTTCGGTAGGCTTTGGCTAATGCACCTCGTATCATAGGGTATTTTACTCGGTTGGCACTGTATAGATACCATGAATAGCTGGCTCCACGAGGACAACCGCGCGGTTCGTGGTTGGGGAGGTCGGGACGTGTTTCAGGGTAATCAGTGCTCTGCAATTCCCAAGTAACCAAACCGTTCTTTACAAATATTTTCCACGAGCAGGATCCTGTGCAATTTACACCATGGGTGGAACGTACCACCTTATCAAATTGCCATCGGTTGCGGTAAAACCGTTCCCAGTCACGAGGTGTATCGGTTGTAACAATGTGTTTATCCGGGCTTACAGATGCCTCTTTACTAAAGTAGATGAGTTTATTGAGTAGGCTCATAAGAAAAGCGTGTTAAGTTAAAGAAGTAGGTAATCATAACGCTTACCTGTTTTTTTGTTAGTTTTTTGCTATTGTCTTTATAAACATGCAATAAATATACAATATGAAAACATCCTACACTAATAAATTTGAGAGAACAATTGCGCTTTAAAATAAATTAATATTAATTAACTACGTGTTTTAGCTTAAAGAGGTTTATATTTATCGAGTTTTACGATTTTTTGGGGCAAAACACTCATCTTTAGATAAGAAAGAAGACAATGCATCTTTTAATATAGATGCTTAGTTTTTTTTGAGTTTATTTATCACTAACAAAAATGGGCTTTCAGCCTTTAATTGGAATTGGCTGAAATTGGAATTAGGTTTTTTTATAAACATTTTTTATAAAAATGTAATCTTTACCTACAGAATAAAACATGCCAAAGGCAGCAGCACCCCAAGCCACCCATGCAATATAGATGAAAAAAGAAGGTATCACCATCAAAAACGAGAGATCAAGAGCCTGCGATAATTTTATGGTGCAAGCGGTGTACATTCCCATGGGGAATATCATTCCCCAATATTGAGGATGGTACTTTAGAGGGAGTTGTTTAAAAACATGTCGCCATATGCCCAAAATAACGATAAGTGGAATCCACCAACTGCCAATAGCCCAGAAAAAAAGCGTAAAGCCTTTTAAAAATGGAAGTATATCATTGATAAATGACCATTGATGTGTGTTTTGAATGATTGTGGAACCAGCCAAGGTGGAAATGGCAACTGCCCCCATGTTAATCCAGTAAGCAGGTGCAAATTCCTCAGCGCGCATCTCAAAAAAGGACATTCGGTAAACGATGAGCGTGATGATAATAATATAAAACATACAACCACAAAGGAACATTGCCAATGCAAAGAATGATACCAGATCGTTATCAAAGGGAATATATCCAGTCAGTTGACTGGCAAGAATGGAGACCGATTGTGTGGATACAATAATTAGTAGCCACACTCCGCTGATGGCTTCGTTTATGGGCGGCTTCTCTTTTTTTACCGTAAAAACCGTAAAAACTGTGTAGATAAGTATCAACCAAGTAGCACTACCTATGTAGAAGAGGATGGAGGCTATCGTAAAGTTGCCTGCAATAATAATAAACTGACTACCCAAAACGCACGTTCCTGCAACATAGGTTAATAAACCCGGACTCTTGGCATGATCACTTGTATCGTTCATGAATTCTTTAGGATAAAGACCAATTCTTAAAATATAAAGAAGGTTCATGAAGAGATAAGCCGCTATATTAAAATAGAAAAGAAGTTGAGCTATTAGAATGAAGTTGAGATTATACGAAGCAATAGATACAATGCCTGTTGCCATAACCAATGCGAAATAAGCAGTAGGTAAATTGGAGAGATCACGAAGAAAAGTGGTCGAAATCATCTTGCTTTTATTCATACGGGATGAGTTTTAGGGTCTATAATTGTCGATATATATAGATACTATAAGTAAAGTTTCTCCACATTGTTGAAAGCGCCCCAAGAGTATCCACTCGAACGCTGCGATAAATTAAAAAAAAGATATTTATAAACTACACGTGAATTTTCATCCTAAAAAATTATTTATCAGTCAACGCCACAATATTCTCTTTCAATAATGCAATCTTACTAACAGCATCCGCCTGTTTATTGCGCTCGTTTTCTACAATTTCCGGTTTTGCATTTTGCACAAAACGTTCGTTGTTAAGTTTTTTCTCAACAGATTTTAAGAATCCTTCCTGATAGGTCAATTCTGCGTGCAACTTTTTCAATTCCGCCTCCACATCAATAGTCTCTGCGAGAGGAATAGCAAACTCCGTGGTGCCAACCATAAATGAAGCAGCCCCGTCTGATTTTTCGTTAACCGCTTTAATAGTACTTAGGTTACTCATCTTTTGGATAGCAGAATTAAAATCAGTAGCGTGCTTGCCCAATATCTCAAGCGTTAGCGTTTCTTTATTGGCAATGTTCTTTTGAAGACGTATGGTGCGAATACCGGCAATAATTTGTTTGATACGTTCAAAGTCCGATAAAAATTGGTTGTCGTATTCATCGTTTGCAGGCAGTTCAGAAATCATGATGCTTTCACCTTCTCTGCGAGGAACAATGGCTTGCCACAATTCTTCAGTAATAAACGGCATAAATGGATGCAGCAATCGCAGCAATGAATCGAAGAAGGATAAAGTAGCATCGTATGTTGCTCTATCAATGGGTTGCTGATAAGCCGGCTTAATCAACTCCAAGTACCATGACGAGAATTCGTCCCAAAACAATTTGTACAAAAGCATCAGTGCTTCCGACAAGCGGTACTTTGAGAATAGGTCGTCAATCTCTTCAATGGTTTTCGAGACTATGCTGTCGAACCATTTCATGGCTATTTGTGCTGTTTCGGGTTGCTCAATAATGTCATCCACTTCCCACCCTTTTACAAGGCGGAACGCGTTCCATATTTTATTGTTGAAGTTACGCCCTTGTTCGCACAACACTTCATCAAACGGCAAGTCGTTACCTGCAGCTGAGGTCAACAACATGCCCATACGAACGCCGTCGGCGCCGTATTTTTCTATCAATTCAATGGGGTCGGGCGAGTTGCCCAACGATTTGGACATTTTTCTCCCCAATTTATCGCGCACGATACCGGTAAGGTATACGTTTTTGAAACAGCGTTCATCGCGATATTCATATCCCGCCATAATCATGCGTGCAACCCAAAAGAAAAGAATCTCGGGTGCCGTTACCAAATCATTGGTTGGGTAATAATATTCAATATCGTCATTGGTAGGATTGTTGATTCCATCAAACACCGAAATGGGCCATAACCACGATGAAAACCAAGTATCCAAACAATCTTCATCTTGTTTTAAATCGGAAAGTTGTAGTTTCGGATCAATTCTTTGAGCCAGTTTAAGTGCTTCTTGTTTTGTTTCGGCTACAACGTAGCCGCCTTCGGGCAAATAGTAAGCAGGTATGCGATGTCCCCACCACAATTGGCGTGACACACACCAATCTTTCACATTTTCCATCCAATGACGGTAGGTGTTTTTAAACTTGGCAGGATATAATTGAATGGTATCATTCATTACTGCGTCAAGGGCAGGTTTTGCAAGCTTCTCCATTTTCAAGAACCACTGCATCGATAGTTTCGGCTCAATCACCGTATCGGTACGTTCCGAAAAACCTATACTGTTGGTGTAAGGTTCGATTTTGTCTATCAAACCTTTTTGTTCCAACTCTTTCTCAATAAGCGTGCGCACTTCGAATCGATCTTTGTCTTGGTAATGCAACCCATGCTCATTGAGCGTTCCGTCATCGTTGAAGATATCAATGGCTTCCAGGTTGTATTTATCGCCCAGCATGTAGTCGTTGATATCGTGTGCCGGAGTCACTTTCAGACAGCCTGTGCCGAATTCCACATCCACATAATCGTCTTCAATCACTTCAACCTCTCGATTAGCTATAGGAACAATAAGTTTTTTACCTTTCAAGTGAGCTGTTTTTGGGTCATTCGGATTGATACAAACTGCAGTATCTCCAAATATGGTTTCCGGTCGGGTTGTTGCTATCACAGCAAACTTGTTTCTCTCTCCCGCTATTGCATAGCGCAGATAGTATAGTTTACCGGTAACTTCTTTGTGAATTACTTCCTCATCAGACAAGGCAGTTTGTGCTTGCGGGTCCCAGTTTACCATGCGCACTCCTCTATATATTAATCCCTTGTTGTGTAAGTCAGTAAAAACTTTTAAAACGCTTTGCGATCGTTTTTCGTCCATCGTAAAGCAGGTTCGCTCCCAATCGCACGATGCACCCAGTTTTTTTAGTTGCTCCAAAATAATTCCACCATGCTTATGCGTCCACTCCCAGGCATGTTCCAAGAACTCTTCGCGAGTTAGGTCTGATTTCTTTATGCCTTCGGCAGCAAGTTTTGCAACCACTTTGGCTTCAGTAGCAATTGAAGCATGGTCAGTGCCGGGTACCCAGCAAGCATTTTTGCCTTGCATACGGGCACGGCGTACCAAAATATCTTGTATCGTGTTGTTGAGCATATGTCCCATATGCAATATTCCCGTTACGTTGGGTGGTGGAATAACTATTGAATAAGGCTCGCGCTCATCGGGTTCGGAGTGAAAGTAATTGTTTTCTAACCAATACGCATACCACTTGTCTTCGACTTCTTTCGGGTTATATTTACTTGCTATTTCCATATCTGTTTATAATTGAACTACAAAAGTACAAAAAAATGCATCTTGTATGAAATGCATTCTTTCAGTTTGTTTAAATTGTAAGCACAAAATCACAAAGTTGACATAAAGGACACAAAGAGAATTGGTGGATGATTTCGGATTTATTTCTCCCGTTTTCTTTGTGTATTTTCTTCGTGTACTTTGTGTTTAAATGTATCTGTTTTAATATAATTCACTTTGACTGTTCGACTTCGCTCAGGGGAACCAGGCTCAGGGATCAACTGTTCGACATGTTCATAGATCTTGCTGTTTTCAAGCCCTCAAACCACATACCCCATAACGCACAACACCACATTATTCATTACTCATACAACAAATACGGCTTCCTCTGCTCTTCAAATTTTTCCACATCATTCTGCCACATCGCCCGAATCTCTTCGTTTGATTTGCCATCCATAATCATGGTGCGAATGTAATCTACACCTGTCAGTTTTTCAAAGAAAGATGAAAAAAATTTATCACCCATGTTGAGGTTGTTGTAGGCATCAATCACATACGAGAGATCAAATCCATTTTCCCAAATATACTCATTGGGAACGTTGCGAAGATCAACTCCATAACATTTCTGATTGAGTAACGGAGGATTTTTTGCACCGGGAACACTGCGTGGAGTAAATGAAAAATCTGATCCTGTATAATTGGGATGACCATACGCTTCGAATGGAAACGATGTACCACGTCCCAAACTTACGACTGTCCCTTCGAAAAGGCAAGTAGATGGATAGAGATAGACGGAATGTATATTCGGCAAATTTGGTGAGGGAGAAATGGGCAATTCATAGCGCATGTTGCGCATATAATTTTTGCAAGGAATTACGGTCAATTCACAAGTACGTTCATTTGGCAACCATTTTTCGCCGTTAATCATCAAAGCCAATTCACCCAAAGTCATTCCGTGTATCACAGGAATGGGCAACCAACCAACTCCCGATTTATGCTTCATATCCAAAATAGGACCATCCACATAAAATCCATTCGGATTGGGTCGGTCCAATACAATCATCTCTTTGTTCTGCTCCGCACACGCATCCATCATGCGTGCCATACTGGCATAATAGGTGTAGAAGCGCAAGCCAACATCCTGAAGATCAAAAACCAACAAATCAAATTTCTGCATGGTTTCATCGGAAGGTTTCCCCGATTTTCCATCGTACAACGACCAAATGGGAATGCCTGTTTTTTCATCAACAGAGCTCGCAACATGCTCGCCTGCATCGGCAGTACCACGAAAACCATGTTCGGGAGAGAAAATGCCAACAACGTTAAAACCTTCTTCATTCAATAAATCCACCAAGTGAACATTGCCCACCATTCCGGTTTGATTGGTTAGTACCGCTACTCGTTTTCCCTTTAACAAGGGGAAATACTCCGAAGTTGATTCAGCGCCCATTTTGATAATGGTATCAGAAAAATCTTGGGTTGTGGCTTGGTGGTTATTTGGCGATTTAGAATAAGTGCATGCAAGTAATGCAAACAAACTAACAAATAATAAAGGTGTCTTCTTCATTGCTTAATTTTCTGTTTCTGTTTTGGTATATTTTTGATGTTGATGTAAGTTGTTGAACTCTTCCTCCAATGAATGAAGCTCTTTTTTCACTTTATTCAATCGTTCCAGAATTTCCATCCGACGGTCCTCTTCCGGTTTGTTTGTTTTCAAATGTTGTCTTGCGCCGTCCAGCGTAAGCCCTTTGTCTTTTACCAACCGATATACAATTTCAATCTCCTTTACATCTTCTTTTGTATATTGACGAGTACCTCCCTTTGTTTTTTTCGGGCTGATGTTGTCGAACTCCTTTTCCCAAAATCGTAACAGAGATACATTTACCGCAAAATGATCTGCCACTTCCTGAATAGAATAGAAAAGGCGTTTTCCATCAAAATTGATTGTTCTTTTACGTTTTCCCATAAAGCTGATTATAAATGAATTCCTACCGGTAATGAATTTTTAGTAATATTTTGACTGATTCAGTCTCTCCAAGTTACAATTATCCTGCAAGACCCAACAAAAATAAACTTTTTAAAGTAACTTTGCAAACTGTTTATTAGATATCTATCTTTGCAATGTTGAAAATGGGAAAACTTATCTTACTATTCTGTTTTTAACACCGAACTTTTTTTTATTTTTTTTAATCTATGATGACTTCAAAAGAGATACGCCAATCGTTTAAGGATTTTTTTGTTTCGAAAGACCATAAAATTGTTCCTTCCGCGCCCATGGTAATTAAGAACGATCCCACTTTGATGTTTACTAATGCAGGTATGAACCAATTTAAAGATGTTATTTTGGGAAATGCACCCATTAAATATCCTCGCATTGCCGATTCACAAAAATGTTTGCGTGTGAGCGGTAAACACAACGATTTGGAAGAAGTAGGACACGATACCTATCATCACACCATGTTTGAAATGTTGGGCAACTGGTCGTTTGGCGATTATTTTAAAAAAGAAGCCATTGCATGGGCTTGGGAGTATTTAACCGATGAACTTAAACTGGATAAAACCCGATTGTACGCTACGGTTTTTGAGGGCGACAAATCCGAAAATCTGGAAAGAGACAACGAAGCAGCCGAACATTGGGAGAAGTTCCTGCCAACCGATAGAATTATAAACGGAGATAAAAAAGATAATTTTTGGGAAATGGGCGATACCGGTCCGTGTGGTCCTTGCTCCGAAATACATATTGACTTGCGCCCCGATGAGGAACGGAAGAAAGTGAGTGCTCTGGAATTAATAAACAAAGATCACCCACAAGTAATAGAAATATGGAACTTGGTGTTTATGCAATACAACCGCAAAGCGGACAGAACTCTTGAAGAACTTCCGGCAAAGGTGATTGACACAGGTATGGGTTTCGAACGATTATGTATGGCTGTTCAAGGCAAATTATCGAATTACGATACCGATGTTTTCCAACCTATCATCAAAAAAATTGCGGAAATAAGCAAGTCTACTTATGGCGAAGATGAGAAGAAAGATATTGCCATGCGTGTAATTGCTGATCACGTGCGCACTATTGCTTTTTCTATTACCGACGGACAACTTCCATCCAATGCAAAAGCTGGCTACGTAATTCGTCGCATTTTGCGACGCGCCGTTCGTTACGGATACACTTTTCTGAATATGCATGAAGGGTTTATGTACAAACTCCTTTCCGCATTGATTGAAGTGATGGGCGATGCATATCCAGAATTGATTGCTCAAAAGACTCTGATTGAGAAAGTGATAAAAGAAGAGGAAGAATCATTCCTGCGTACATTAGAAACAGGCATTCGCTTGCTTGATAGACAAATGGAGCAACATAAAAAAGAGAACAATCTGATATTGGAAGGAACAACTGCTTTTCAATTATACGATACATTTGGTTTTCCATTAGATCTTACAGAACTTATTTTGCGCGAAAATGACATGACCGTCGATCATGAAGGCTTTACCTCCGAAATGAAGAAACAGAAAGACCGCGCACGCAATGCGGCTGTTGTTGAAACAGGCGACTGGACGAAAGTGCACGATGGAGAACCCATCTTTATAGGCTACGATTTTACAGAAACTGATGCCGAAATTCTTCGTTACCGAAAGGTGAAACAAAAGAAAAAAGAGTATTATCAATTGGTCTTTTCTCAAACACCTTTCTATTCAGAACAGGGTGGACAAGTGGGAGATAGTGGTTGGATGACCTCTACCGAGAGTGACGAAAAAATTGAGATATTCGATACTAAAAGAGAAAATAACTTAGCTGTACATTTGGTTGAGAAATTACCTACAAACATAGCTGACACTTTCACATTACGCATCGACACAGAGAGGCGCACCGCGATCGAAGCAAACCATACTGCCACGCACCTGATGCACGAGGCATTGCGCAAAGTGTTAGGCAATCATGTAGAGCAGAAGGGATCGTTCGTATCCGAACAACTGTTGCGCTTTGACTTTTCTCATTTTCAAAAAGTGACCGATGAGGAGATTCGCAAAGTGGAACAGTTTGTCAACCGCAAAATTCGTGAGAACATCGCTATAGAAGAAACCCGTAGTGTGCCCCTACAAAGTGCCAAAGATATGGGCGCCATAGCGCTTTTTGGTGAGAAATACGATGAGGAAGTACGTACCATTCGCTTTGGAACGTCCATCGAATTGTGTGGAGGAACGCATATATCATCCACAGGACGCATCGGGCTTTTCCGTATTGTGAGCGAAGGTGCCATTGCAGCCGGAGTGCGACGAATTGAAGCTATCACGGGAAAAGCATGCGATGAGTATATCTACAAAAAAGAAGATATGCTGGTTCATATAAGAGAGTTGCTCAACAACACGCCCGATATTGAAGGCGCTCTGCAACGTTTGATAGCAGAAAACGAAGAGATGAAAAAGGCTATTTACGAGTTTGAACTCGAAAAGGCAAAAAGCCTCAAGCAGTCGCTTATCTCATCCAAAGAGATGAAAGATGGCGTGAATGTTTTTAGTGCCGTATTCACCGATGTTTCGCCCGATATTGTCAAAAATATTGCTTTTCAATTAAAAGGTGAATTCAACGACAATTTGTTTTTTGTTGTTGGTACTGTGATTGACAACAAACCCAATCTAACTGTGATGATTGGGGAAGAATTGGTGAAAAAAGGATTACATGCCGGCAATATCATTCGTCAAGCTGCCAAACAAATCCAAGGTGGTGGGGGAGGTCAACCTCATTTTGCTACCGCAGGAGGAAAGAATGCAGATGGATTGAAATTGGCAGTTGAGGAAGTGTTAGGGAATCTATCCTAAAGAATATTCAAATTAAGCGCATTCCAGCATGTCTCAATATGGTGGAGCATTTTATGTGCACTAAAATCTACAATAGATTGTGAATAACGAAAGCAGAATAAAAATAATTAGAAATGCAACCTTAGTTGGTTCTGTTTTAAACTTATTGTTGACGGTTGCTAAGATACTTGCAGGTGTTATTGGGAAAAGTTCCGCAATGATTGCTGATGGAGTCCATTCTTTATCTGACTTGGTTACAGATATAATTGTATTAGTTTTTATTAAAGTATCAGGCAAGGAGCGCGACAAAAATCATCAATATGGACATGGGAAATATGAGACATTTGCAACCATGCTGATTAGTTTTGCATTGATGATTGTAGGTGCAGGTATTTTCTGGTCAGGTGCTAAGAAAGTATTTGATTCAATTAATGGAGAAATTATAGAACAGCCAGGTTATATCGCTCTCTATGCTGCATTAATATCAATAATCGCTAAAGAAGGGTTATATTGGTATACAAAAATAATTGGAGTGAAAGTAAATAGTCAAGCCATGGTTGCCAACGCATGGCACCATCGGTCTGATGCATTCTCATCAATAGGAACTGCTTTAGGTGTTTCAGGCGCAATTCTTTTGGGAGAACAGTGGAGAGTTTTAGATCCAATAGCAGGAATAATCGTTAGTTTCTTTATTTTTAAAGTAGCTTGGAATATTGCAAATCCAAGCATTAAGGAGCTGATGGAAAGTGCTCTTCCTGAAGAAACAGAAAGTAATATTACCGAAATTATTAAAAACACTCCCGGAGTCTTAGGGTTTCATAATTTAAAGACCAGAAAAATCGGAGCTATATTTGCAGTTGAAGTTCACATCAAAGTAGATAAATATTTAACAGTTGAATCATCACATGAAATAGCAACTCAAATTGAAAAATCACTGAGGAACAAGTTAGGCAAACAATCACATATAGGAATTCATGTTGAACCCTATTATGGACCAATTGATGTGGAACAATCACTGCAAAAAAACATTGGGAATCACTAAGTCGAACTAATTCTGAGTTTATTGATTAAACCGAACAATGGATAATCACAGGGAAACAGTACAATTCACCCATTTTTTTAAATGATTAGTAAAAAGGGAAAAGGGCACCTTGCCATGATGGGGGCAAACATCGCATGGGGTTTAATGGCTCCCCTCTCAAAAAGCATTATGATGTTTGGTGCCATAGGTTATTTATCTTTGGTATCATTTCGTCTGGGCGGAACTGCAATAGCATTTTGGGTAGCTTCTTTTTTTGTTAATAGAGAAAAAGTGCCCCCGCGCGATCTTTTCCTGATATTTGTGGCTTCTCTTTTTGCCATTGTTTTCAATCAGGCAATTTTTATCACCGGAGTCTCCATGACTTCCCCCATCAATGCCTCCATCGTTACTACTTTTCTGCCCATCATCACCATGGTGATAGCTGCATTTTATTTGAAAGAACCCATCACTCTCAAAAAACTTTTGGGCGTAATAGTAGGTGGTGCAGGTGCAATTCTGATTATTGTGAGCAGCACCAAGTTAGATTCCGCTGACAGTACATCCAACAGAAACCTGATAGGAATTCTCTTGATTTTTTTGTCTCAAACCAGTTATGCAATCTATTTTGTTTTCTTTAAAAACTTTGTCGAAAAATACTCGCCTGTCACATTGATGAAGTGGATGTTTCTTTTCGCTTCCATCGTCTACCTCCCTTTTGGTCAGTCGGAGTTTCTGTATATTGATTATTCCGTTATTCCATTTTCTGTTTACAGGGACATAGCATTTATAGTTCTGGGCAGCACTTTTTTCACCTATCTGATGGTCCCAATAGGACAGAAGAATTTACGCCCCACAGTTGCCAGTATGTACAACAACGTTCAGCCCATCGTGGCCACTATCGCAGCGTCTATAATAGGAGTTGATGCTTTTGGATTACTCAAAGGAATTGCTATTGCACTGGTTTTTATTGGGGTTTTTATTGTGAATAGGAGTAAAGAGAAGGGAGCGTAAAAGAACTAAGATTGACGAACATTTAATTAGTTCACAAAAAGTCTGTCTGAACAGCTTATATGTTGAATCAGAGTCGGCA
>JAQVGF010000009.1:2719-26741 GCA_028696875.1 Dysgonamonadaceae bacterium | reverse complement strand
GATTCGATTGAACTTCCTGAACATCAAATTGCTTAAAACCAGCTTCAGACTGAGCATCTTTTATTAATGGAGTCAGGATTCTTTTTGAAGAATTTGTATATTCATAACCATATCTTCCACGATCACACAAAAAATAGCCATTAACCTCTTTGTTGTATCTTGTTCTGATTCTTCTTATTTTTCCGTATCGTTCTCCTGCAATGGTATTGCAGCCAAGACTGCAAAGATTGCACACGGAAGGAGCTGATGTGTAATCCCATTTCCTAGTGAAATGTTTCTTAAGTGTTTTATCAGTAAACACACCGGTAGGACATACTTCTACAAGATTACCGCTAAATTCACTTTCGAGGACTCCGTCCTCATGCCTGCCAAAATATACATAATTATGTGCGCCTAAAACTTCAAGGTCTTTCCCTCCGGCGTAATCTTTATAAAATCTTACACAACGGTAGCATGCAATGCAACGGTTCATTTCATGATTTACAAGAGGACCCAGATATTGATTTTCAAAAGTACGTTTATTAAATTTGAACCTACGGTATGTATGTCCGGTCATAATAGTCATATCCTGCAAGTGGCACTCACCTCCTTCATCACATGTAGGGCAATCGTGAGGATGATTGGTCATAAGACTCTCAGAGACTTCCGCTCTAAATTTACGCGCTTCATGATCTTTTATAGATACGTGCATTCCGTCTTTTATTGGTTCCATGCACGCCATTACTATTTTCCCCTTTTTATCATCAGCGTCTTTGAATGATTTAACAGCACACTGGCGACATGCACCCACTGAACCTAATTTTGGATGCCAGCAAAAATAGGGAAGATTCAAACCCAGAGTGAGAGAGGTTTCAAGAAGACTTTTCCCATCTTTAACTTCGTATTCTTTATTGTCAATATAAATTTTAGGCATAATTATTCCTCCATGGACATCTTTTTTCATTAATATGCTTCATAAAATCCTCTCTGAAATATTTGAGAGCAGACTGTAATGGTTCCATAGCACCAGGAGCAAGGGCACAATAAGTATGTCCGGGACTAAGATATGAGGTATGAAATTCAAGAATTTTCATATCTTTTTCTACTCCTTCTCCGTTTTCTATAGCATTCAATACCTTTTCTACCCAGGGTAGCCCATCCCTGCATGGTGTGCACCATCCACAAGATTCATGCGCGAAAAATTTCTCCAGATTATGTACAAAACCTACAGGACATGTTTTGTCGTCAAGTATAACCAGAGTTCCTGTACCTAACCTGCTTCCAGCCTTCATTGCTGAGGAGTAATCCATGACTGTGTCCATATGTTCTTCAATTAGGAAATCGGTAGATGCTCCTCCGGGCAAAGCGCCACGAAACTTATAGCCGTCTAACATTCCACCCGCATGTTCCTCAATTATTTCACGCATAGTTGTACCCAATGGCAACTCCCAACATCCCGGTTTTTTTACTCTTCCACTTACTCCGTATAGTTTGGTACCTCCCTCATCTGTTATACTAAGGGATTTATACCACTCTTTGCCTTTATCAATAATATGAGGTAAATTGCAAAGGGTTTCTACATTATTTACTATTGTTGGTTTACCAAATAAACCGCTTACTTGAGGGAAGGGAGGTTTAGAGCGTGGAATTGCTCGCTTGCCTTCTAGTGCATTCAACAGAGCTGTCTCTTCTCCACAAATATATCTTCCGGCACTGACATGCAAATGTATGTCCAGATCAAACCCGGTGTTCAGAATGTTTCTCCCAAGATAGCCTGCTTCATGAGCTTCGGCAATGGCTTTACGTATTTGATCAGCAGAGTTTTGATAAGTCCACCGCATAAAAATAAAAGCATTGCTTGCCTGAATGGCATAGGAAGCTATAATCATTCCTTCAATAAGCTGATGCGGATCACCCTCCAAAAGTAAGCGGTCTTTAAAAGTTCCCGGCTCCATTTCATCGGCGTTAGCAATGAGGTATTTTTCTTTTGGTGCATCTTTTCCCATGGGAACAAAACTCCATTTTTGCCCGGTATTGAAGCCGGCACCTCCTCGTCCTTTCAGACCCGATTCTTTTACGATGGATGTGATATCTTCGGGATTTTTGCTCATGGCTTTCCTAAGACCTTGGTAACCTCCCGATTTCTCGTATATTTTAAGATCTATCGTTTTGCCCTTGATTATATTCTTAGTTAAAGGAGTTTCCATATCTTAGTTATTGGTATTTTTGCAAAATGTCATCAATCTTTTCTGTGGTAAGGTTATTATACAAATCATTGTCTACCATCATTGCCGGAGCTTTATCGCAATCACCCAGACATTGAATAGGTAACAAGGTAAAACGATCATCTTCGGTAGTTTCCCCATATGATATTCCAAGCTTTTTATTCAAATAACCCAGAATATCTTCGAGACCCATCACCCAACATGAAATACTCTCACACAAGTGAATCACGTGACGCCCAACAGGTTTTCTGTAAATGAGATTGTAAAAGCTGGCTACATTTTCCAGTTCTGTAACCGGCATTTCTAAAATACGGGCTACTTCTGCAAGTGCTTTGTCAGAAACCCATCTCTGTTTATCCTGCACAATCTTAAGTGATTCAATACTGGCTGCACTTTTGACGGGAAACTTAGCCATTTCCTTCTCTATAAGTTTTATTTCCTCTTTTGATAGCATTTCACAAGTTTTAAAAATCAACGATCTATATCTGCAAGTACAAAATCTACACTCCCCAAAATTGAGAACAAATCTGCCACGGTATATCCTTTACTTATAAAGGGCACCATTTGCATATGCGGAAATGATGGAGTTCTTATCCTTGTTCTGTATGAACTAGTGCTTCCATTACTCACTAAATAATATCCGTAAAGTCCTTTTGAAGATTCTATTCCCGAGTAAGCTTCCCCGGGTGGGATTACGGGACCCCAAGAGACATGCACAAAATGATGTATAAGTGTTTCTATATCATACATCGTATTCTCTTTTCGTGGTGGTGTGGCTATTGAGCTATCAGACTTATAGTTCCCTTGAGGCATATTGTCAACACATTGTCTGATTATTCTCAAACTTTGCCTCATTTCTTCTATTCTTATTAGAGCACGGTCATAACAATCTCCGTTTGAAGCCACCGGTATCTCAAATTCAAATTGATCATAACCCCCATAAGATCTATTCCTTCTAAGGTCCCATTCTAAACCGGTAGCACGAAGACCGGGACCGGTAACTCCCCACTCAATTGCCTCAGTAGTATTGTATATCCCGATACCTTTCGTCCGATCCTTAAAAAACTTATTTTTCATGACCAAAGTATCATATTCTTTCAATCTCGCCGGGAGATAATTCAAGAGTTCATTAATTATTTTCTGCCAACCGTCAGGTAGATCCTGTGCTACGCCACCAATTCGAAACCAGTTGGGATGCATGCGAGCTCCACAAATTGCACCAATAATATCAAGAACTTTTTCTCTGTCACTAAACATGTAAAACACAGGAGACATTTGTCCCAAGTCTTGAGCAAAGGTTCCGTACCAAACTAAATGACTGGATATGCGAAACAACTCTGCCAACATGATGCGAATAACTTTAGCTCTGTCCGGCACTATAATTTCTCCAAGCTTTTCAACAGCTTCCACGTATGCCATATTGTTGAGAACACCCGAAAGATAATCGACTCTGTCAGTATAAGGAATAAAAGTATGCCAGGATTGTCTCTCACCCATTTTCTCGGCTCCCCGATGATGAAATCCAATATCCGGCACAATATCCACAATATTCTCACCACTAAGCTGAAGTATTAACCTTAATACACCATGTGTACCCGGATGTTGTGGTCCAACGTTCAGGAACATAAAGTCTGTGTCATCACTGTGTCTTTTCATCCCGAACTTTTCGGGATTGAACTGAAGATCTTCCTCAGTTTGTTCCAGATAATCATCAGTCATTACAAAATTGCCCATATCTGTTGCCCTTGCAGGATGCTCTTTTCTCAAAGGATGCCCATTCCAGCTGGTCGGCATAAGGATTCGGCGTAAATCAGGATGACCCGTAAATCGAATGCCGAACATATCATACACCTCACGTTCATACCAATTTGCAGAAGGCCATATACTTACAATGCTTGGAATAGAAGGATAATCAGAAGTCAAGCCAACTTTGATTCGTAAATCACAATTTCGCTCAAAAGAGAGAAGATGATAAACAATGAAAAATGGATTTGCAGGTTTCTCACCAGTGTTAGAATAAGCCCGCATATCAATTGCCGTAAGATCATAAAGCAGTGGAAAAGGTCTTTCCAACTTATATTTCAAGTGTTTTAAGAGTTCAATAACTCTTAGTTCAGGAACAATAAGCGTCAAAATATTATCCATCGTTTCTTCAGACTTCAAATCCGGAGATCCAAACGAGTTGTTAATATCAATTAATAGTTGATCTTTTTCCATCAGATTATATTTGAATTAAGTTTATCAGGAGGGTCAATCTCGGTCATTTTCATCCTCTCTTCTCTTTTCTTATCTTTCAACGAATACTTTTCAGGTTTTATTACTCCTTGCGGTCCTATTTTCCAACTGAGCGGTCTTTTTTCTTTCCCTATTTGTTCGCTCAAGAGCAATAAACCTTCCATGAAAGCATCAGGTCTTGGCGGACAACCAGGTACATATACATCAACCGGAAGAAATTTATCAACACCTTGCACAACGCTGTATATGTCATACATTCCTCCGGAATTGGCACACGAACCCATAGAAATCACCCATTTAGGTTCCATCATTTGATCATATAGTCTTTGGATTACCGGAGCCATTTTCATAAATACCGTACCGGCAACAATCATCAGGTCTGCTTCTCTTGGGGTACCTCGTATTACCTCCGCACCAAAGCGTGCAATATCATAACGACTCGTAAGACTGGTTGCCATTTCAACGTAACAGCATGAGAGACCAAAATTGAAGGGCCAAATGGAATTTTTGCGACCCCAGGCAAGCATATCTTGAAGCTTCGTAAATACAATATTCTCCCTTATTACCTCATCAAATGAGCTATTGTGAGTTGAAGCTTTATCTTTTTGATTAAAAAATTGTGATTGTCTACTCATGTTTACTATTTTTCATTTTATTAAGCGTTCTAAGAATTTTTTTACCCGAAGTTTCAAAATCGAGGGCTCCTATGCTGATTTCATATATCAAAAGAGCAAGAAGAATTCCAATAAAAACGGTGGCAGTTGCAAATCCGATCCATCCAGTCTCGCGAAATGCTATTGCCCATAAGAATAGGAATACAGCTTCTATGTCAAAAAGTACAAAAAACATTGCTATTAGGTAAAACTTTGAAGGGAAACGGAGTCGGGCGCTATCGGTAGGTTTGATACCCGATTCGTAGGGTTGCTCTCTCTCTGTGCCTGATCTTTTTTCTCCCAGGAACCACGATATGACCAACATTGATACAATAATAACCATGGCTATTGTTGTATATAATACAAATGGCTCGAAGCTTATACTTAGTATAGTCTTGGTATCCATAGGGAATAAATTTAACAGTTCTTATGGAATATAACAATTTGGTTTCATCTATTGTTCAATAAATAGAATTGATAGTGCAAATATATTAGTTGCCCCATATATTATAAGAATATATCAAAATTGGGATAATATATGCTATAATGATAAAAATAGAATAAATAAGTACTTATGTACACAAAAATTGTTTAAAAGCTTTGTTGACACGCTTCAATTAATGGAATAAAGATGATATACTTTGATTTTTTTGATGAACAAATAAATTAAAATGGAATGCTCATCTATATAGGCGAACATGCGAAATTGAATTCTGAAGCTGAATACGTAACACTTGCTAAATTGAGCAAATGATTTTATAAAACCACATTATAATCATAAATTAAAAAATTGAATAGATTGAGATTTATTTTAATCTATATGTTTATGAGCCAATTACAGAAATAAAAACACTTACAATTTGCATAGGTTTCAATATGGATTTACGTTTGCAATCCATGAAGATGAAAGAACAAAAAAGTATTTATATGTGTTATAGGTGTATGATTGTGGGAGAGTTGATTAGGTTGTAAAAATGATCTTCTTAAGAATATATCTCTTTAAATAATTAAGGAAACAACTCGTAGTAGATGCGAGAATTACCTTTGTACTTACACTTATATTTAATTGACCAAAGCGTTATCATTGACATTAAAAGATTTATACAACCCGCACATAATGAAAAGGTTATGTGTAAGAATTTTTTCAATCTGAAATTAAATAAAAAGAACGAAAGTTTCTTTGATGCTTTATATATAGAGTACTAATTAAAAACCTATTTTGAAATGAAAAAAATCAACATCGGAATCACCGACGAAAACAGACAAACAATTGCTGATCAGTTAGCAAAAATACTGGCAGATGAATTTGTGTTATATTCCAAAACACTCAATGCACATTGGAATATTGAAGGACCTGACTTTCACGCTGCACATCTTTACTTAGAAACACTTTATAATCAACAGCAAAAAATTGTTGACACTGTAGCTGAAAAAATACGTGCCGTGGGACATTATGTTCCGGGACAACTTAATAAGTATCTTGAACTTACCCACCTATCCGAAAGCTCTCCCGAAAAGAATGATAGTCAAACTTATTACGCTGATCTGTTGAATGATCACGAAAGTATCATTGTTTTTTTAAGAGAGAATATTAAACCCTTTGCAGACAAATTGAAAGCCGAGGGTATAAGCGACTATATTACGGGATTGATGGAGCATCATGAAAAAACAGCTTGGATGCTTCGTTCTCATTTAAAGAAGTAAAGTTCCGGTAATAGCTTTCTCTGAAGTTTAAATGATATTTTAAAAGTAAGGGTGATAGAACTATTTTCTCTGCTAATCTTATGGTTAGAGATTTCATAACTTTCAAACTCTTTGAAAGATTATAATTTTTTATTTATAATTTATCAGCGTAATAAATAATTAGCAATAATAACACCGGAAAAGATCATTTCTTGAAATGAGAAGAGGAAGTCTTTATTACTATCCTTAAATTTCTCAAAAAGAGCTCTATTTTATACAGGTTCTTTTTCTGTTCATTAAAAAATTAAGAATTAAAACATAGATTTCCTGAAATTTAGGAAACAAGAGATACCAAAACTCTCAAATCCAATTTTGTAATTAGAAAAGATATATGAATAGAATTCAAAATGAAACAGAATTAGTGAAAATGGAAACTCATAAAACCTGGCACGATGAGTATCATGCAACATTAACTATTGGAGGTCGTGTAGCTGATAAGGTAGCAAAAGGAATAGGTTCATGGAAGTTCATCATTTTTCAAACAGTTTTAGTTGTTTTGTGGATGGTGTTAAATCTTGTTGGATTTATCTATCATTGGGATGTATATCCTTTTATACTGCTCAATCTTCTTTTCTCTACTCAGGCAGCATATGCTGCTCCTATAATAATGATGTCACAAAACAGGCAAAATTTACGTGACAGGTTACAAGCAGAAGAAGATTACAAGACAAATAAAGATGCAAAATTAGAAATAGAAGAATTAGCAATATTGTTAAAGTCGATTGAGGTGGATAAATTAGATAAAATCATAGAGTTGCTTTTGGAGCAGAAAAGCAATTCTGTGGTTAATAACAATCCCCCTTCCTAATCAAAGGTACAAAACCTTGAAACAAATGGACTCACGAAAATAGTTGCAATTCTCTGATCGCACTAATTTAATCGGTGTGTTGCCAAATGCGAGCAAGCGATAGTAACCGAAGATAAACGCTATGGTTTCCCACCTTTTGAACTTCAGGGAGGATTAAATATTATGAAAGTTAGTTATGTATAAAGGAAATTGATAGGATAATTAATCAGAACATTATGAACGAAAAAAACAATATTTTGAAATCGTCTGAAAAGAGGATAGAGAATAAAAAGGAAAAAGATCTTCCGGGTTATCCTCTTTATCCTGATAGCGAAGATATTTATAAAAAAGCAAAAGAAGAAACTGACCTAAATCCAGAAGACACTTCCAAAACAAAAGCATCAAACAGTACCAATGCTTTAAGACGAAAAGAATTGGACACTGATACTGAATTAAGCGGAGAAGATCTTGATATACCCGGCTCTGAACTTGATGACGCTGAAGAAACAATCGGCAATGAAGATGAAGAAAACAACTATTACAGTTTAGGCGGTGACGACCATGATGATTTGGAAGAAGATAAGGGAAATTTGGATTAAAAGGACACGGAATTTTAACAGGGGCTTTGAAAATTTGGTTGGGTAAGGAAGAGAATGTAACGAAAGCTCAGCAAGTGCTTCTTTATCGGGCAAATTGCAACCATGCTCCACGAAAAGGGGCATATAACAAAGCTTTGGATAAGAGATAGATAGCTTTTAGAGAAGCAAAAAACTTATCCTGAAAACACAAAATCAATTTTTATTTTACTAATTGAATCCATTCCGAAAGTCAATCTAACTTATTTCTGGTACTAAATCCCTTGAAGGTTATTTGGAAAAACTTTGATTATTAGATTTTTATCTTCTGAAAAAAAAGAAGGGAAAAATCTGATAATCAATTCTCTAAAAGTGTCCTTATTATTTCCTTATAAAAGATTTATCTCACATTGAGTAAATAAAATATTATACTAAAATGGATCTCTACGGACAAAAGAGCAAAAGCATTCCTCAAAAAATCGTTATTCATATGATTGAAATACTCATCTTTTTTATAACGGTAATTTAAACTTTAAAACATTATGTCACATCTTGTAGCTCCCTCTATTCTTGCAGGTGATTTTGCAAATCTTAGAACCGATATCGAAATGCTCAATACAAGTGAAGCCGATTGGATTCACGTTGATATTATGGATGGCGTTTTTGTTCCAAATATTTCTTTTGGATTCCTGGTATTGGAAGCAATAAATAAACTTACATCAAAACCGCTGGATGTGCATCTGATGATTATAAAACCCGATAGGTACATCAGTCGGTTTAAGAAAGCAGGTGCCAGTAATTTAATAGTTCATTTAGAAGCTTGCGTTCATTTGCATCGTACAATTCAAGCCATTAAGCAGGAAGGAATGCATGCGGGTGTGGCACTGAATCCACACACGTCAGTAAACAATTTGGAAGATATAATACAAGATATTGATCAAGTGCTAATAATGTCAGTAAATCCCGGTTTTGGAGGACAGAAATTTATAGAACATACTTATCGAAAGGTTGAATACGTACGTAATTTAATCCTGAAAAGTGATTCAAAAGCACTGATAGGAGTAGATGGGGGTGTGGATTCTTCGAATGCGTTAAAGCTTATTGAATTAGGTGCGGATGTATTAGTTGCAGGTAGTTCTATTTTTAGATCTGACAATCCGATAAAAACCATTGCTGCTTTAAAGGCACTATGAGTTTTCACTTTATCAAATGCTGTATAATGATCGTTGAAATAAGGTTATCACACATTCGTTTTGTAACTAATCAATTCAATGGTCAGAGCGTTACATCCAGGTAATTGACATATATCAGGAAACGCATTAATTGTAAACTAAAGATAGAAAAACACTCCCTATTTCTCGAACTATTTAGTTTTCAAATCGTTTTATAAATAGGTTTTCTTATTCAAATGATAAAAAGACCTCTATCAGAGACTTCAAAGTTAGGAAAATTAACGATTGAAAATTTAACTCTCCCCCCTTATGAAAACCAATGATATCACTCAAAAATGCATCGATACCGTAAGAGTTTTATCGGCTGACGCCGTTCAGAAAGCAAATTCGGGACATCCCGGAACACCGATGGCTCTTTCACCATTAGGGCACCTATTGTGGTCTGAAGTAATGCGCTACAATCCCAAAAATCCGGAGTGGATAAATCGCGATCGTTTTATTCTTTCGTGCGGTCATGCTTGTATGTTGCAATACAGCTATTTGTATCTGACAGGATATGATATCTCGCTCAAAGACATAGAAGATTTCAGACAACTGCACAGCATCACTGCGGGTCACCCCGAATATGAACTTGCTCCGGGAATTGAAGTAACTACCGGACCTCTTGGACAAGGTTTTGCAAATGGCGTAGGAATGGCAATTGCGCAAAAATATATGGCTGCCCGATACAATCAGCCTGATTTTAACATCTTTGATTATAAAATTTATGCCATATGTAGCGATGGCGACCTGATGGAAGGTGTTTCGTCAGAAGCTGCTTCTCTTGCCGGTCATCTCAAATTGGGAAATATGATCTACTTCTATGATAACAACAATATTACTATAGAAGGCGATACGGATTTGACTTTTGATGAAGATGTAGCCAAACGATTTGAAGCGTATGGCTGGCATGTTCAGAAATTACCCGATGTGAATGATCTGGACGCGCTATCAAAAGCGATTAAAAATGCTCAGTCAGAAACCAATCGTCCTTCGCTCATTGACGTACGAAGCCATATTGGCTATGGAAGCCCGAATAAACAAGACACAGCGGCAGCTCATGGTTCACCTTTGGGTGAAGGTGAAGTACGTTTGGTAAAAGAGAATTTTGGATTCGATCCCGATAAAAGTTTCGTCGTACCGGATGAAGTGTTAAGTTTTTACAGAGAAGCCGGTAAGAAAGCTGCAAAAAATGAAGAAGCTTGGAACGATTTATACAACAATTACAAAAAACGTCATCCCGATCTTGCAAAAGAGTATGAAACAATAACTTCGGGAGAATTGCCCGATGGTTGGGAGGAAAAATTGCCCATATTTAAAACCGGCGATAAAATGGCTACTCGTAAAGCATCCGGTCAAACACTAAATGCTATTGCAAAGTACTTTCCCCAATTGATTGGCGGTGCAGCCGATTTAGCACCATCAACTGATACAATTTTAAATGATTATGAATCATTTTCAGCAAAACACTGTGATGGGCGCAACTTCCACTTCGGTATTCGCGAACATGCCATGGGCGCAGTGCTCAATGGAATGGCACTAAGCAACTATCTAATTCCCTATGGTGCAACATTTTTAATCTTTTCCGATTATATGCGTCCGCCTTTGCGACTGGCTGCAATTATGAAAATCCGTCCGATTATAGTTTACACGCATGATAGCATCGGTTTGGGTGAAGATGGCACTACGCATCAACCGGTTGAACAACTGATTGGGTTGCGCACTGTTCCAAACATGACTGTGATTCGTCCGGCAGATGCCAACGAAACCGCACAAGCATGGCGAGTTGCCATCCATCATACCGATGGACCGGTGGCTATTGTTCTAACACGACAGGGAATTCCAATTATCGACCAGCAAAAATATACCTCGGCCAAAGAACTGGAAAAAGGTGCCTACGTTCTTTCTGATTCAGAAGGTGATCCCGATATTATTTTAATTGCCTCCGGTTCAGAAGTTCATTTGATTTTGAAAGCACAAGAAAAACTTTATAATGATAATATACAAGCCCGCGTTGTAAGTATGCCTTCATGGAGTTTATTTGATAAACAGGATGTGGCATATCGTGAGAATGTTTTGCCCAAGGGCAACCGAAAAAGACTCGCAGTAGAAGCCGGATCGACTGTAGGATGGCTGAAATATGTAACCGATGAGGGTGACGTAATAGGTATTGACCGATTTGGTGAATCAGCACCCGGTGATGAAGTAATGAAAGAGTACGGCTTTTCAGTAGAAAATGTAGTGAAAAGAGCGAAAGCTTTGCTTTCTAACAATAAATAAGATGAAAAAAATAGGAATTTGTGCTGATCATGGAGGTTTTGAACTGAAAGAAAAGATGAAATCTTTTTTGATAGAAAATCATTTTCAGCCTATAGATTTTGGTGCAGAGCAATTAGACAAAGATGACGATTATCCGGACTTTGTCATTCCTTTAGCAAAAGCAGTCGCAGCAGATGAAGTATTCCGTGGCATCGCCATTTGTGGAAGCGGAGTAGGTGCCTGTATTGCTGCCAACAAAGTCCGGGGTGTGAGAGCGGCATTGATTCACGATTTTTTCTCTGCACATCAGGGTGTTGAAGATGATGATATGAATCTGATTTGTCTTGGGGGACGCGTGACAGGATACGCAAGTGCGGAAGAATTTGTGCTGGCATTTTTGAATGCCGAATTTATTGGAGCCGAAAGACATATCCGACGATTGCGGGAAATTGAAAAACTGGAAGGTAATTGGAGCAATAGTGTGTAGTTCTCGTTTGTAGCGAGGGGATATGGTTAAGCGTTTTTAGCGCAAAAGAATAAGCTAATTAATTTACTTACAACAGCATAATAGAAGAACTGTAGATTTTTTATTGTTGCAAACAATTAACCACTAACCCCTCTTTGCAAACGAGGGGGAGGATGACTCAGGAATTCAAATTATACTCATTTACAAAAAAACAAAATCACGAAATTACGAAAAAACAATTCATAAAAAACAACTCAAAATGAATCCATTAAATAAATTACAAAAACATGGTCAGAGTATATGGCTTGATTTGCTCAATCGCGAAATTATGGATTCGGGCAAATTGCAAAGTCTGATCGAACAGGACGATTTGCGTGGTCTTACATCAAATCCATCAATCTTTGAAAAAGCTATTAGCGGAAGTTCTGACTACGATGATGATATAGCTACGCTCTCAAGGGAAGAAGACAATAATGCTGCCATTTTTTTCGATATGGCTATTGATGATATTCAAAGAGCAGCCGATACTTTCAAGCCGGTTTTTGACAAAACCGAAGGAAAGGATGGCTTTGTAAGTCTGGAAGTCTCTCCTTATTTGGCAAACGATACGGACGGAACCATCGAACAGGTGCGTGAGCTTTGGAAAAAGGTGGATCGGAAAAATGTTATGATTAAAATCCCGGGAACAAAACAAGGCTTGCCTGCAATACGCGAATGTCTCAGGGAGGGAATCAATATTAACGTAACACTTCTTTTCGGTCTGCCTCGCTATCGGGAAATAACAGAGGCTTTTATGGGTGGACTTGAAGATCGGTTGAACGAAGGAAACTCCATTACGGATGTTTCATCCGTAGCCAGTTTTTTTCTAAGTCGTATAGATGTAATCATAGATCCAATGCTTAAAGAGAAAGGAGCCAACAATCTCGTAGGAGAAGTAGCTATCGCTTCCGCTAAAATGGCATATCAAATCTATTTAGAAATGATTGAAAGCGACCGTTTTAAAAAGCTTGAAGCAAACGGAGCACAACGTCAACGGGTGCTTTGGGCAAGTACAAGTACTAAGGATCCCTCATTTAGCGATGTGAAGTATGTGGAAAACCTGATTGGAAAAGAAACCATCAATACCTTACCTATGGAAACCATTGATGCCTTTCGTGACCATGGTAAAGTAGAAGAGACACTGACCAAAGGCCTTGATCACGCCAATAAAGTGATGGATGACTTGAAAGCTGCGGGAATTGATATTGACAATATCACACAAAAGCTGGAAGATGAGGGAGTAGAAAAATTCAATAAAGCTTACGACAAGCTTCTCAAAAGCATTCATGATCAGAAACAAAATAAAGGTTGAAACAATGACTTATTTTAACCTGTCGAAAATAAAAGTCATTTTTATGGACATTGGTGGCGTATTGCTGACCAATGGATGGGGACATGAATCTCGTCAAAAGGGCGCCAAGATTTTTGGCTTCGATTATGAAGAGATGAACACGCTACACAATTTCATTTACAATGTTTTTGAAATTGGTAGTATTTCGCTGGACGAATACCTTGATACTGTCATATTTCATTGTCCTCGTGATTTTACGAAAGATGAATTTAAGGATTTTATGTACGCTCAGTCCGTAGAATTGCCAAATATGCTTCCTTGGTTAAAATCCTGGAAAAAGCGCACGGAATTACCCGTATTTGCCCTTAGCAATGAAAATCGTGAGCTCAATGAGTATCGAATTAATACATTTGAGCTTCACGAAGTTTTCGACGGTTTCTTTTCATCTTGTTATCTCGGCTTTCGTAAACCTGATCCACGCATCTATCAGAAAGCGATGGAAATTGTTCAGGTTTCTCCGCAGGAGTGTGTTTATTTTGATGACAGACCCATTCTGGTGAATGCCGCAAAAAAGCTAAAAATGAACTCTGTTCATCATCAGGAATTTGAAATAACAAAAGGCATTTTAGAAAACTTACTACAAAAACAGCATTGTCATGAAGAAAGAAAATAAAAATGCATTCGGAATGATTGGACTTGGCACGATGGGTTCCAATCTCTTACAAAATATAGCCGACCATGGTTACAACTGCGCCGGCTACGATAATGATTCTGAAAAAGTAGATGCTCTCAATAATTTAAATCGCGAAAACATTCACGGTTTTTCGGATATAAACGATTTTGCGAAAAGCTTGAAAAGTCCTAAAACGGTAATGATGCTTGTACCTGCCGGTAAAATTGTGGATAAGGTTATTGAAGAATTACTCGAAGTGTTAGCAAAAGGAGATATTATTATCGATGGTGGAAATTCGCATTTCAACGATACTGAACGTCGCTACCGGGAGTTAGAGAAAAAAGGATTCCAGTTCATTGGAATGGGCGTTTCGGGTGGTGAAGAAGGCGCACGAAAAGGACCAAGCATGATGCCAGGTGGCAACAAGGAAGCTTACGAAACCGTAGAACCTATTCTGAAGAAAATTGCCGCTCATGTAAATGGTGACCCCACTGTTGCTTATATGGGTGAGCGCTCTGCCGGACATTTTGTAAAAATGGTGCACAATGGTATTGAATATGCCATAATGCAATTGATTTCAGAGACTTATGAAGTTTTAAGAAGTGGATTAAATATGAAAGATGAAGCAATACACAAAGTCTTTGAAAAATGGAATCGCGGTCGCTTGCAATCTTATCTTATAGAAATTACTCGTGATATTTTTGCATACAAAGAGAAGGGAACAGACTATCTCTTGCTTCACGATATCAAAGACGAGGCCGATGCCAAAGGCACCGGCAAATGGACCTCGCAAGCAGCTAAGGATCTGAATCTTCCCGTGCCGATTATCGATATTGCAGTATCCATGCGCAACCTTTCAAAATATAAGAATCTGCGCATTAGTGCATCTCGATTATATCCCGACTCAAGGTCAGTGAAACATGACGATAAAGATGATGGATATATCCACACGCTTGAGCAAGCCTTTTATTTCTCAATGATATCCGCTTATGCTCAAGGAATGCACTTGTTGTACCGTGCCAATGAAGAGTATGACTATAAACTTAAGCTTGATTTGATTGCAAAAGTATGGCGCGGTGGCTGTATTATTCGTTCAAAGTTTTTAGAAAACATCTACGCAGCATATAAGGAGAATTCTAATTTGGAACACCTGTTTTTGAACGATGACATTCACAAATCACTTGCCGAAAATTTCCCTGGAATCCGAACCGTAGTTTCAGAAGCCGCCTTACGCGGAATTGCCGTTCCTGCATTCTCAGTTGCCTTAAGTTATTTTGATAATTTCCGGAGTAAAGAGATGCCTACAAATCTTATTCAGGCGCAACGCGATTATTTTGGTTCACATACGTATGAATTACAAGGAAAAAAAGGCACTTTTCATACCCAATGGAAAGATATGGGATAATATTTAAAACTTAAAATTATGGAAAAGAGATCGAGTACAAAAACCAAATCTACCATTTTTTTTATTTTCGGTGGGACGGGAGATCTGACCAAGAGGAAAATTATACCTGCTCTTTATAATCTCTTTTTGGACAGATGGATGCCCAAAAACTTTGTTATTATTGGAGTTTCATTGGATGAAATGGATGACAAAAAGTACAAAGCCGAATTAATGTCGGCAGTTGATCAATTTTCACGTAAAGGCAAATCAAAAAAAGAAGAGTGGACTAAATTTTCATCTCATGTTACCTATCAAATTGCAGACATTAACGATTTGTCCACTTTTAAACCATTGGGTGCGATAATTGAGCGATATAAAGAAGAGTGGGAAGAGACACCTTCCATCATTTACTATTGTGCGGTAGCTCCACATTTTTTTGGCGCTATTGCCGAAAACATTTCTCAAAACAAACTCGAAAATGACCCGCAAACAACCCGGATTATTGTAGAAAAACCGTTTGGAAGAGACCTCGAGTCAGCTAAAGAACTGAATAATAAATTGCTCAGTATATTTAATGAAAATCAGATCTATCGCATCGATCACTATCTGGGTAAAGAAGTTGTTCAAAATATCATGGCTTTTCGCTTTGCAAATGAGATAATGGAACCACTCTGGAACAGGAACCATGTGGAACATGTTCAGATTTCTGTAACAGAGCAAATTGGAATCGGCGACCGGGGTGAATATTTTGATCACGCCGGTGTTCTACGCGATATGATTCAAAACCACTTGCTCCAGTTGATCTGTATCATAGCCATGGAGCCACCCATTAGTTTTGATGCAGATGAAGTACGCAACAGAAAAGTTGATGTCCTTAAAGCTATGCGTAAAAGCTTGCCGGAAGAAATCGACACTATGTCTGTGCGCGGTCAATACAGTTCAGGATGGATAAAAGGAACGCAAGTGTTGGGATATCGGGAAGAGGAAAATGTTAATCCTGAATCGAATACCGAAACATATGCAGCGCTGAAGTTTTATGTTGATAATTGGCGCTGGCAGGGCGTACCCTTTTATTTGCGAACCGGTAAACGACTTATTAAAACAGCTTCCATGATCACCATCCAATTTAAAGAAGTTCCACACAAGATTTTCATTTCTGAAAAGTCAGGTACTCCTAAGCAAAACCGATTAGTAATAAGTATTCAACCAGATATGGCTATTCGGTTTCAATTGCAAAGCAAGAGACCCGGACTTGAAATGTATTTGGATACAGTGGACATTCTATTTGATTATTCCGGAAGCAAACGATTGGATTCTCCCAAAGCATATGAAACTCTTTTGCTGGATGCCATTAATGGTGATCAAACTTTGTTTATGCGGGCTGATCAGGTAGAAGCTGCCTGGGAGCTTATTATGCCAATCCTTAATTATTGGGAGAAAAATATCGATCCCGATTTTCCGAATTATTCAGTCAATTCATGGGGACCTGAGAAAGCTGAAGCTCTAATTGCAAAAGATGGTTTTCATTGGTTTAATCTTCCGGATAAAACAAAAAAGACAAATGAAAGAGCTGAAAACTTAGAGGATTCCGATTGATCTGATATTTTCTTTTGCCAAACTATTTATGACATTTCATGAGAGACGATTTCCATATGTAAAATAGATTTGAAAACATAGTTATCCTTTAAGTTTTTGATCTCCAATAAAAAAAATAATGAATAACTAAAATATTTATATTAAACCCTATATTTAAACCTTTAAAAGATTCAGAAATGTTCCCTAAAATAAATCCCACAGAAACCGCTGCTTGGAAAGCATTGACCGCACACCAGGCAGATATGCAGAAAGTTAAGATGAAAGACCTTTTCGAAATGGACCCAAAAAGGTTCGAAAACATGTCCATTCTCTTTGGAGACATCTTTTTTGATTACTCAAAAAACATCATTACTTACGAAACTCTTGAAAAACTTTTACAATTGGCTAACGATTGTAAATTAAAAGCTGCCAGGGATGCGATGTTTGCAGGAGAGAAAATTAACGAAACAGAAGATCGTGCCGTTATGCATACTGCATTGCGTAATTTTTCGGATAAAGCAATCACCATTGATGGTGAAGATATCATGCCCGAAATTCGTGAGGCTCGTCAAAAGATGAAATCTTTTTGTAAGAAAATTCACAATGGTGAATGGAGAGGCTATAGCGGTAAGAAAATTAAAAACATTGTGAACATCGGAATTGGTGGAAGCGACCTCGGTCCTGTAATGGTCACCGAAGCGTTGCGACCTTATTGGATTAAAGGAATTCAGGCACATTTTGTTTCCAATGTGGATGGTACTCAAATTGTGGAAACGTTGAAAAATCTGAATCCCGAAGAAACGTTATTTACCATTGCTTCAAAAACTTTTACTACCCAAGAAACCATGACAAATGCGCACACTGCACGGGATTGGTTTTTGAAAACTGCAAAAGACGAAAGAGAGATAGCTAAGCATTTTGTAGCACTTTCAACAAACGAAGAAGGAGTAAAAGAGTTTGGAATTGCTCCCGAAAATATGTTCGTGTTCTGGGATTGGGTAGGAGGGCGTTACAGCCTCTGGAGTAGCATCGGACTTTCTATTGCACTTACCATTGGATACGATAATTTTGAAAAATTGCTCAAAGGTGCCGAGTCAACCGATAATCATTTCAAAAAAACGGATTTTAAAGAAAATATTCCTGTGATTATGGCACTTGTTGGTTTGTGGTACACCAATTTTTGGGGTTCTGAAACAGAAGCTATTTTACCTTACGACCAATATATGCATCGCTTTCCCGCCTATTTCCAACAGGGCAATATGGAAAGTAATGGAAAACACATGGATAGAAACGGAAATAAAGTTACATACAGCACCGGTCCAGTTGTGTGGGGCGAGCCTGGCACCAACGGTCAACATGCATTTTATCAGCTTATCCATCAAGGGACCCATTTAATACCGTGTGATTTTATTGTTCCGGCCATCAGTCACAATCCTATTGGCAAACATCATCCCATTTTGATTTCTAATTTCTTCGCTCAAACGGAAGCTTTGATGAATGGAAAGAATAAGGAGCAGGTTGCAGACGAGTTGAAAGATGAAGGGATGGATAAAACAGAAATGGAAAAGCTGATTCCTTTCAAGCTTTTTGAAGGAAATAAGCCTACCAACTCATTCTTGATCAAGGAAATTACACCTTTTACACTGGGCTCTCTTATAGCACTTTATGAACATAAAATATTTACACAAGGTGTAATATGGAACATTTTTAGTTTTGATCAATGGGGTGTGGAGCTTGGCAAACAATTAGCAAAAAAAGTATTACCGGAATTAGAAAATGATCAGAATGTGCAGTCTCACGATGGGTCAACCAATGGATTAATCAACGTTTATAAAAATTGGAGGAAATAGGGTAGTTGGTCGTAAGACCAGAACGAATAACCGCACAAATGAATACGCACCAACTACCACTATCATTTTAACCATCCGGCAATCTGTCAGGAATTTGCATTTTGGCTACACCTATGCGGTCATCTGCCATTCCGTAGTAGACATCAATCCTATTGGGTTGACCAATATCATCACGCCGATCCGTTCCAGTTGGAAACACTACGTTACCAACTGTCCCTATTTTTTCTTCCGGTAAATCGGGAATCAAAATCGGATCCGGAGAATGATACAGGATTTTTTGAGGCTCCGTTTCCGATAAAATCATTACACCGGCTGAATAATAAAATGCAGGCTGATCTTTGGTGCAATCTTCGTGTTTCTGTACACCGTGGTAAACCAAAAGCCATCCATGTTTAGTTAATATAGGAGGAGCTCCGGCACCAATTTTTATGTTTTCCCAGGGATAAACCGGATGAGCCAGACAATGATGTGAGGTGAATTTTGCGCTTTCCAAAGAAGTATTTTTTCCCTTTTTCAGATTGAAATAGGATATCCAGATACTTTCTCTCTGTTCATCACTTTGGTGAACATCATCGTTTTTCACAATTTCTTCGGGACGGGTCAACGGAAACAGAGGACGGTTTAACATAGCAATTGAGGTATGGTTATACGGACTTGGAAGATCAACTGGGAAAAAGCTTGCATCCTTATTATCAATTCCGTTAAAATCAATTCCGTTGTAAGGCGAATAGTGAACCAATCCCAAACGTTCCCAGTTAAAAAGATCTTTCGATCGAGCCATTGCAATACGTGGTCCATATTGTCCATAAGCCGTGTAGGTCATTATGTAATGCTCTACTGGCTCAACGTATGTAATTCGAGGATCTTCACATCCACCACCGCCATTGGGACGCTTCTCATAATCTGCCTCAGGTTCAAGTGCAATGCCCAAACGTTCAACACCTACAGGGTCACCCGCTTCATTAAACTTCACTCTGGCTATACCAATACGTGAATAATTATTTTTGGCAACCATACGCGGAAAAATATAAAGATCTCCGTCCGGACCACGCGTTACAGCGGGGTTTAGTACACCTTCAACTTCCCATTCGTTTCCTTCTTCGGGTTCCATTATGGTGCAGATTCGGTGTAATTTAAATGGTGTCATGATTTTTTTGTTTCTTTTGTGTCACTGGTGCAAGCAATGACAGTTCTGATAATATTTTTGGTCTCTTCCGGATCTCTCACTTGAATACAATCCACACCTGTTGTTTTTGCAGGATAATCATTTCCGCCTTCGAATAAGGCATCTCCAATATAGAGCATTTCAGAAATCTTGATATTGAGAATCTCCTTGAGTTTGTTTATACCATATGCTTTATCAATTCCGGGTTTGGTGATATCAATGGAAGTGGCTCCTCCCATTTCGATAGAAAATCCTTCCAATGACTTCCGAAGAGGCTTAACAATCTTTTTACGCTTTGAAAAATCGTCATCCCAACCCTCTTTTGCTTCAAGAGGTGCTTTTTGTCCCAGTGCCGAAAAGGTGATCTGACTGCCCCGATCTTCAATTTGATCGCCCCAGGTTTTTTTAATTTCTAAGTTGGCATCTTTTATAGCATGTTGAAGACTCTCAAGTATTTTTTTTCTTTCAGAGTTGGTAAAATTTTCTGCGTATAATTTTTTCCAATCTTTCTTATATTGATAAAACTTCGTACCACAAGTGGGAAGAATGTATAGTTTCTTAAACAAAGTCTTTTTTGGTAAATGATCCAACACCTGTTTTTCAAACTGAGGCCAATCGCCACCGGAAATTATAGAGACCTGAGCCACTTCGAGTAAATTGAATAAGAGCCCTGACATTTCATCGTCAATTGGAGATTTGCTTTTGGCTAAAGTGCCGTCCAAATCAAAGATAATTAGCTTTTTCATAATTTTTCGGTGTCATATTTATTGGGAATAGCTATTTGAAGTAGTGTAATTTTTTCATTGGGAAGTAAGTTGAGCTGTCCTACAGCAGCCGGTATCAGCATTACTTCACCTTTACTAATCGTGTATTTTTTTTCATTATATTTCATTGAACCACTGCCTTCGATACAAACTAAAATAGCCGGTTCATATTTAAACCCTGCAGTAAACTCTGATTTGTTTTTAATTCGCCAAAGCTTAAAGTGCTCATTATCGAAAAGTATTTCTGCATGTTCAATTTTCTGACTTTTTATTGGAGTTACCGGTCCAATATTTACCTGATCGAAATCGATACAAGCAATAGCTTTATCCACTTGAAGATTGCGTGATTTTCCGGTTTTGGGATCCGTTCTCTCCCAATCGTACAGTCTAAATGTGACATCGCTGTTTTCCTGCACCTCGAAAACCACTGTGCCACCCAGCGTATGAACTGTTCCTGAATGGATAAAAACTGCATCACCAACTTCAGGCACAAAACTATGAAGCCTGTCGGAAACTTTTTTATCGTGAATTGATTGAAGTAAATTCTCTTTGTTTGTTCCCTCTTTTAACCCGGAATAGATACGACTCTTTTTTCCGGTTTCCAGAACTACCCATGCTTCTGTTTTTCCTGAATCACCCTTTGGAATATACTCTTTTTGATTATCTGAAGGGTGAACTTGTACTGATAGTACTTCGTTACAGTCCAAAAATTTCAACAAAAGCGGAAAACGATCGAAATGATTGCCGATGTTGCCCATTATTTCATCTGAATATTTTTTCATTAATTCAGTAATTGTGGAGCCTTTTAATGTTCCCTCTGTAACTTTGCTGGCATGGTCTTTTCGGTCACTTAAGAGCCAGGCTTCGCCCACCGGTTCGTTTTCAGGCAGTGGTTTCGAAAGAAAGTGTTCTAATCTTCTTCCGCCCCACAAACGATATTGATAAATAGGTTCGAATTTTAATGGATAGAGTTTATCAACCATAGCTGTTTGTTTTTACGGTTTATAGGATTAAAACACTGAAAAATATTCGCAAAGCGTTTTATTTTCGCTGATGAAAAATGAAGAGATAGAGGTATTTTAAACTGATTAATGTTTTAGAGTGAACTCACTTTTTTTGATGCTTGGTGTGGTATAATATATTGAAACCGTAATACTTTACTTATACCAAATAGCAAGAGAATGCAAACTATATTTTGATGTGAATCTTGACTTAAGCCAATTGCCATAGTAACTAAATGTCTTAATTATCAACACTTTTTTTACTTGAATTGTTCGGATTATTTCGGTTTTTGTACTTTGAGTCTCTTCACTTGATAATCGAAATAGAGAATTTAACCAATAGGGATCTAAAGTGTATGCACAAGTTATTCTAAAGGCTGATATTATTTCATTAGAAGGTTTTACAAAAGGTAATATTCCTTACGCAGTAAAAACAACGATTGACAAGTAGGCAGGATATACTCGATTTGAGAAAGACTTTAAGAAACTGAAAAGGATAACCTCCTAAAAAAATGGAAGTAATATACTCTTTTATTGAATGCTAACCGCTACTAACACCTCTTCATTTGGCAGTTAAATCCAATAAAAAAAACGCCGTAAGATACTGGTATCTACGACGTTTTGTTTTATTTACAGGGCAAATAAATGTTATATTGAAATCCCTGTTTTGGAGCTTAGTGATCCGCCTGGGGCTCGAACCCAGGACCCCATCCTTAAAAGGGATGTGCTCTACCTGCTGAGCTAGCGAATCTACCTGTAGTGCTTTCTTTCAAAAGCGATGCAAAGGTAAAACATTTTTTTTATTAACCAAAAAAACGGAGTGTAATGTTACCACTTTCTTTTTCAAAAAGCTTTGCTGAAGTCTCAGCACGTTCTCTCATTACAACCATCTTATTTGTTTTTAGAAGATTACGAACAACTATTTAAAATGATTGCAGATTAACTAAAATCTGATTTTTTACTGTTTGTTTTTTCCGATGAGAAAAAACTGTTCTCAAATTATCTCATCTTGTACAACATTTCAATCTCTTCTGCCCATAAATCTTCAATTGGGGTTTCCAAAATAAGTGGCATATTGTTAAATCTATCATCTTTTATAATCATTTCAAAAAGCTTCATCCCCATCACTCCTTTTCCAATGGAGTCGTGACGATCGACTCTAGAACCTACTTCCTTTTTCGAATCATTTATGTGCATCCCCTTCAGGTAGTTAAACCCTACAATATTGTCATACGATTTAAATGTCTGTTGAAACGATTCCTCCGTTCTAATCTCATAGCCTGCGGCTAAGGTATGTGCAGTGTCAATACAAACTCCCACGCGCGATTTATCTTCCACCTTATCTATTATGTGGGCTAATTGCTCAAATGTGTGTCCCAGGTTGGTCCCTTGCCCCGCTGTGTTCTCAATAACGGCTGTAACACCTTTTGTCTGTTCCAATGCAATATTAATTGACTCAGCAATTCGATCGAGACAGGCATCAATAGGTATTTTATTTAGATGACTTCCAGGATGGAAGTTCAGTCTGTTAATTCCTAACTGTTCACAACGTTGCATTTCGTCTAAAAAGGCGTCACGCGATTTTGTTAATCCTTCCTCTTCGGGATGTCCCAAGTTGATGAGATAGCTATCGTGGGGTAAAATATTATTCATATCAAACCCCAGTTCTTCACATCTCTCTTTAAATAGTTGAATGCTCTCTTCCTTTAGGGGAGCCGCTTTCCATTGACGTTGGTTTTTAGTGAAAAATGCAAAGGCTTTTGCACCAATCTTATGAGCATTTACGGGTGCATTTTCAACACCACCGGCTGCACTTACGTGAGCTCCTATGAATTTTGCCATGTTGTTGTATGTTATTTTTATTATTAGCTATTAGCGGTCAGCTATCAGCAGTTAGCTATTAGCAGTCAGCTATCAGCAGTCAGCTATCAGCAGTCAGCAGTAATTAGTTATGAGTAATTACTGAGCATCTGTTCAACTATTCAACTGTTCACTGTGATCAACTGTCAACTATTCACTGTTCACTATTCCACTGTTTTCAAATCTTCCACTTTCAATTTTCCATTTTCCACTAACTCCTCGTTTCCTGAGCTTGTTGAAGGGTTCGTTGATCAAGATAGCGCAGCAACGCCTCTGTTTTCCCTTTT
>JAQVGF010000009.1:0-2619 GCA_028696875.1 Dysgonamonadaceae bacterium | reverse complement strand
TTCACTATTCCACTGTTTTCAAATCTTCCACTTTCAATTTTCCATTTTCCACTAACTCCTCGTTTCCTGAGCTTGTTGAAGGGTTCGTTGATCAAGATAGCGCAGCAACGCCTCTGTTTTCCCTTTTTCATATTTCAATTCTTCAATTTCATATAATATGTTAGAAAGTTCAAAAGATTGACTTATAGCGTCTTTCTCTATCTTCGATAAAGTTTTGGTATAGTTCTTTTTTCCAATATAAGTAAGCGTTATAGGGATGTCTTTAAATGTATAAATAAATTCAGAAAGACCATTTTCATCATTCCCAATAAAACGAACAATTTCATACGTCTTTTTGAGAGTAGTAAACTTATAATTTAAACCATCGGCTGTTACTGTCAATGATTCGGCATAAGAACCATCGGGTATCGAAACTTTTATTTTATTGTGGTTGAGATTTCTTCCACTTAAAACACTCTCTAAAAAAAGGATTCCTTTCTCACTAACTCCGGATCGGAGTGTGTTTTGCTCTAATGTTTTTAAAGAGGGCGTAATTTTGGGTATGTAGTTGCCAAATTCTTGGTAGTTTTCGTCACGAACAAAATCGAAATTTCGTTGCAACTCTTTCAGTTTTATAATGTTTGCATCAATCATGGAATCAATAAATATAATATTCCGCTTGTTTTCGGCTTTGCGAACATCCTGCATCAAATCGAAACCTTCTCTTATTTCTTTGAAAGCTTTCGGATAGAGTAGCTTTATGCTGTCTATATTAGATTTTGCGCTTTCGTAATCGCCCGCCAGATAATCACTTTCGGCAATTTTTAAATAATCTTTTGCCTTTTTTGATTTATCGCTACACGATAGTAGAGTTATAGAAAAGAGCGCAGCAAACAAAACAAAAAAAATTGTTTTAAAAATCCATTTATTTATTTTGATGACAAATTGAATCATTTATATGATTTAAAAGTATAATTTTGAGTTACAAATTTACGAGAAAAATATGGGCAAACGGCTTAATTATTGTATTTTTGCAATTCATAACAGATATTCAACACATGTTCATCTCACAAGAAGTTATCAATCAACGTTTAGACAAGAAAATTTTCAAGTTATTATCGGAAGTTGCGGACGAATTAAATTTGGAAACATACCTTATTGGTGGTTTTGTGCGCGATATATTTCTTTATAGAAAATCAAATGACATAGATGTTGTAGCGGTAGGGAGTGGCATCGAATTAGCCAAAGCTGTAGCAAAAAAATTAGGTAAAAATATCAAAGTAACCATTTTTAAAAATTTCGGCACTGCTCAAATCAAATACAAGCAGTACGAATTGGAGTTTGTGGGTGCTCGCAAAGAGTCTTATCTTCGAGATTCACGCAAACCAATTGTTGAAGATGGTACGCTTGAAGATGATCAAAATCGACGAGACTTCACTATCAACGCATTGGCTCTCAGCCTAAATAAAGAAAGGTACGGACAACTGATTGATCCTTTTAATGGTTTGCAGGACTTACAAAACCTTACTATCAGAACCCCATTAAACCCCGATATAACATTTAGCGACGACCCTCTCCGCATGATGCGCGCCATACGGTTTGCTACGCAATTGGGTTTCGATATTTTCCCCGATACTTTTGATGCAATCATTAGAAACAAAGATCGCATCAACATTATTTCTAAAGAACGCATTGTAGATGAACTGAATAAAATTATTTTATCTCCTAAACCTTCCGATGGATTCATTTTGTTGGAAAAGACAGGATTGTTAGAAATTATTTTCCCTGAACTGTTTGCGCTGAAAGGTGCAGAAACAAAAGATGGAGTGGGGCACAAGGACAATTTTTATCACACGTTGATTGTACTGGATAATATATCGAAAGTAACTGACAACCTATGGTTGCGATGGGCTGCCTTGCTGCACGATATTGGCAAACCTGCCACAAAACGATGGGATCCCAAATTGGGTTGGACATTCCATAACCACGATTTTATTGGTCAAAAGATGATACCTCAAATTTTTCGTCGTATGAAATTACCTTTGAACGAGAAAATGAAGTATGTCCAGAAAATAGTTTCACTTCATATGCGTCCCATGCAACTGGTTGAAGAAGAAGTTACTGATTCTGCAATCCGACGATTGTTGTTCGACGCAGGTGATGATATTGAAGCACTAATGCAACTCTGCGAAGCAGACATCACATCCAAAAACCCAAATAAAGTGCGTAAGTTTCTTCAAAACTTTAAAATAGTGAGGCGCAAATTGAAAGAGATTGAAGAGAAAGATCGTGTTCGTAATTTTGAACCGCCTATTGACGGTAACGAAATTATGCAAATATTTAATTTAGAGCAAGGAAGAAGCGTTGGCAAGCTCAAATTGGCAATTAAAGATGCAATTTTAGATGGTAAAATCCCCAATGAGTACGAAGCAGCGCTTCAGTTCTTGATGGAAAAAGCAAGTGAAATGGGAATTTACCCACAAAATAACTCAACTCATAAAGATTCCTGACTTATCTTTTTACCTCTTGTTCTGTTTCATCAAATTAAATTATTATATTGCGAAAGTATTGAATTATCTTTCTGAATAAGATCTATAAAAGAGACTCTGTTTTCAGGTCTATAAAAACGCTTCAAATAAT
>JAQVGF010000132.1:1737-6105 GCA_028696875.1 Dysgonamonadaceae bacterium | reverse complement strand
AGAACTTTTTTTCTGCGTTTGCGCGAAGCAACATGATTTACTGATCTTGGCATAATAAATTATTTGTTTTTTGGATGTTAGCGTTCTTGTCTTGCAAGACTCTTTTGGAGCATACATCCGGTTATTAAATCAAATTAAAAAAAACTCGCTTTGTTTTGAAGATTACTTCAATCCCAACATGTGCTTCACGTTGTTTTCGTCAGCTTTGTGAACAAGTCCGGATTTCGTCAAATTTCTTTTACGTTTCTTGGACTTTTTCGTCAAAATGTGACTTTTGAAAGCGTGCTTTCTTTTGATTTTTCCTGTTCCGGTAAGTTTGAATCTCTTTTTAGCACCGGAATTAGTCTTAATTTTTGGCATTTTATTTACTTTCTTTTATATGTAAAATTTTATCTCTTTTCTTTTATACTCTTATTCGTCTAAAACAGTTTGATCAGTAACACACAATAATTATTGAATCATATATAAAACGATTGACTGGCTATATTTCTTTCATCTTTTCTGGATTCTGACGAGAATCAAATACAGAAGCAATTGTAATTATCTTATCTTCTTGCCAATAAGTAATTTTATAATTGCTTTCCACAAGATATCTAAAATCTTATGGCATTCCTTCTAAAAGTTTTTCTTTAGATCCAGACAGTGGGTTTTTACGTAAAACTTCAACCCTATCAATAATTCTGTTTATGATTTTCTTAGCAATTCTTGGGCTGGCTTTAAGTGAGTAGTAATTATAAATATCAATTAATTGTTTTGAAGATAATTCAGACCAATCAATTTTTATTCCCATGATTTGACTCTCTTTTTTAATTCTTCCTGTGAAATTATCCGACCGTTTACTTTGTCTTGTTTTGCTTGGTCAATCATTTCATGGAATTCTTTCAACGCCATAGGTTTTAAATCCCTTTCATATTGCTTTTTTTTCTCTGTCATAATAAAAGATTCTAACTGCTCTATGATGCTTTCATCAGAGATTCTTAAAAATTCTTCTATTAAATTCAGCTTTCTTGTTGATATGTCCATTTTATCAATCTTTACATTCTACTTCATATGAATATAACGCGATTCGATTAAAAGTGTTTCAGTTGTTTGTTTTTTTAGCTTGCTCAAAACCTTATTTTACAAATCAATAAAACTTAGTAAGGCTGTTATCTCACCTTGAAAGCATCTTGTTATGCATTACTATAAAATGATTTTTTATTTTTACTATCTAAAATGTAAAAAGACTACTTGTATTCTTACAAGTGATCCTGTTTGATCTTTCAATAAAGAAACACCAACCATTTTTACCTTTTCCATTCGAAAAAGTGCGCAAAGATAAGAATTAATATTCAATAAATTATTATTCTACGCTATTTTTCCTCTAAAAAGCATTTTAGAGCGAAAAGCTACTTTGCTGGATTGGAGTTTTTCTACGAACCTTTTTTGGATGAAGTTGGTGTTTTCTTGGGCGCTAACATAATAATCATGCGCTTCCCTTCCAATTGGGGCAATTGCTCCACTTTTGCGTAGTCTGCTAAGTCGCTGGCAAATCTTAATAGTAACACTTCACCCTGATCTTTAAAAAGAATCGAACGGCCTCTAAAAAACACATAAGCCTTCACTTTAGATCCATCCTCCAAAAAACCCTTCGCATGCTTCAGCTTGAAGTTATAATCGTGATCGTCGGTTTGCGGTCCAAATCTAATCTCTTTAACAACAACTTTCACAGTTTTAGCTTTTTGCTCTTTCTGTTTTTTCTTTTGTTGATAAAGAAACTTCTGATAATCGGTAATACGACAAACAGGTGGTTTTGCAGTAGGAGAAATCTCTACCAAATCGAGCCCTAAATCTTGGGCCATTTGCAATGCTTGTCTGGTAGGGTAAACTCCCTGCTCTACATCATCGCCTACTACTCTCACTTCGGGCACTCGGATGCGTTCATTGATCCGATGCAAATCTCTTGAATCTCTTGGGTTATATCTCATTAATTGAAATTTATCTCTACTTAGCTCTCTTTTAAAGCTTGCTTCGAGAAAGGTGAAATTATTTTTTTGTAATGTTAATTATTTATGTTGTCGGGCTTTTCCCTACTAACTTCTTTTTGAACGTATAAAGGTACAAAAATAACAGATTTTTTTTAATAATTGAGCATCTGTCCTATCTCTTTTTTCAAATCTTCGGCAAAAGCTTCCAATTTCATGCTTCCTTTGTCGCCTTCTCCTTGTTTTCTCACCGAAACTTCGCTATTTGACTCTTCACGCTCTCCCACTACCAATAGGTAAGGAATGCGCTTCAACTCATTGTCACGTATTTTGCGACCCACCTTTTCGTTTCGGTCATCCACTTCTCCACGAATATCTAATTGTTTCAGTGTTTTCATCACCGAATAAGCATAATCGTTGTATTTTTCGCTCACAGGCAAAATAACCACCTGATCGGGAGCCAGCCACAACGGAAATTTTCCGGCAGTGTGCTCAATCAAAACAGCAATAAATCGTTCCATGGAACCAAACGGTGCACGGTGAATCATTACAGGGCGGTGCTTCTGATTATCGGCACCCGTATATTCCAATTCAAATCGCTCGGGCAAATTGTAATCTACCTGAATCGTTCCCAATTGCCAACGGCGTCCCAGCGCATCGCGCACCATAAAATCAAGTTTGGGACCGTAGAAAGCTGCTTCGCCCAATACAATGGTCGTTTTCAATCCTTTTTCTTCACATGCTTCAATAATCGCACGTTCGGCCTTTTCCCAATTCTCATCGCTACCAATGTATTTGGTCTTATCTTCCGGATCGCGCAACGAAATTTGAGCCTCAAAATTTTCGAAGTCCAATGCTTTAAAGATAATGAAAATGATATCTACCACTTTCAAAAATTCATCCTTCACCTGATCGGGCGTACAAAATATATGCGCATCGTCTTGTGTAAATCCGCGTACGCGGGTCAATCCATGTAATTCCCCACTCTGTTCATACCGATATACTGTTCCAAATTCCGCCAAGCGTAAAGGTAAATCTTTGTAGGAACGAGGAATTACTTTGTAAATTTCACAATGGTGCGGACAATTCATCGGGCGTAACAAAAATTCTTCGCCCTCTTCCGGTGTATGTATCGGTTGAAATGAATCTTTACCATATTTTTCATAATGCCCCGATGTTACGTACAACTGTTTGCTGCCAATATGGGGAGTGATCACTTGTTCATAATCGAACTGAAGTTGTATTTTTTTCAGAAATTCTTCCAGACGAAGACGCAATTGCGTACCTTTTGGTAACCAAAGAGGCAGACCTTGACCTACTTTTTGTGAAAAAGCAAATAGCTGTAGCTCTTTCCCTATTTTGCGGTGGTCGCGTTTTTTGGCTTCCTCCAACATAATTAAGTATTCATCCAGCAATTTTTTCTTGGGAAAGGTAATACCATACAAACGTGTCAACTGCCTGCGGGATTCATCGCCGCGCCAGTATGCACCGGCAGCACTCAACACTTTCACAGCTTTTATATATGAAGTATTGGGCAAATGCGGTCCACGACATAAGTCTGTGAAGTCGCCCTGCGTATAGGTAGTTATTGTTCCGTCTTCAAGCTCGTCAATAAGCTCAATTTTATAGTTTTCGTTTTTAGCACCAAAAAACTTCAACGCATCCTCTTTGGATATTTCTTCGCGTTTTATCTCTTCTTTGCGAGCAATCAGCTCTTTCATTTTTTTTTCGATGGCAGGAAAGTCTCCTTCTTTGATGGTTACTCCTTCTCCGGGATCCACATCGTAATAGAAACCATTTTCAATAGCGGGTCCAATTCCAAACTTTATACCCGGATAGAGTTCCTGCAAAGCCTCTGCCATCAGGTGAGCCGATGAGTGCCAATATGCATGTTTCCCTTCATCATCGTCCCATTTCAAAAGATTTATAGTAGAGTCTTCGTTAATTGGGCGCATCAAATCCCATGTTTCATCATTCACGGAAGCAGCCAGCACCTCTTGTGCCAATCTACTGCTTATGCTTTGCGCAATCTCCAAAGCAGTAGTTCCTTTTTCATATTCCCTGACTGAGCCGTCGGGAAATGTTATTTTTATCATAAAGCTATCTAAGTAATATAGGTATATTAATTTTAAAATGCAAATGTAATGATTTTGTGGCTGATAGGAGAATTAATTTGGAGGAAATTTAATTAATTGAAAAATGACCCTTCGACTACGCTCAGGGCAGGGAGTTGAAAAGTAAAAATGTTTGGATGTGTAGGGGAATGTTACGTAATACGGATTGCGGGTAGTAAATGATATGCATTTCATGATTTTAGGTTTTTTCGTGATTTTGTATTTTCGTGATTTATCAAAAGTCAATACCCCATGACACCTAAAACCTAAAACCCAAAACCTAACACCGA
>JAQVGF010000132.1:0-1637 GCA_028696875.1 Dysgonamonadaceae bacterium | reverse complement strand
CCGAGTCCCGAGTCTCAAGTTCCCAGTCTCAAATACCACTCTGACCTATTCACATACCACAGATCACAATTTTTCATTTTCAATTAATTTCCTACCTTTGCCCAACTTATGCAATACAACCTCTTTTCATCCGATCAATATACATTTTTTTGTCTCAGCAGTGGAAGTTGTGGCAACTGCTATTTTGTGGGTAATGGCGATTATGGAATCCTCATCGATGTAGGCATTGGTGTACGTACCATTCGCAAGCGACTGCGCGAACATGGTTACGATTTTGAACACATACGTGCCATACTTATCACTCACGACCATTTCGATCACATCAAATCCGTTGGAACATTTGCTCATCGCCACAAAATTCCTGTTTTTGCAACGCAAAAAGTGCATCATGCCATTAGCAACCACAGCATGATTAGATACGATATTGGTGCATCGCGCCGGGTGATTGAGAAGAAAGTATCGTTTCAGATAGAGGACTTTCGATTCACAGCATTTGAGATTCCGCACGATAGCCACGACCATTCGGGCTATTTCATCGAATTTGGAAATCATAAAATGACGCTGGCAACCGATATCGGTCAACTAACCGATGAAATGATTCCTTATCTTGTCAAAGCAAATCATCTCATTATTGAGAGCAATTATGATGAAGAGATGCTACGCACCGGCAGCTACCCCTACTATTTGAAGGAACGTATCACATCAGGTCGCGGGCATATCAGCAACCGCCAAACGGGTGAGTTCCTGGCGGAACATTGCCAGGATCATGTGCGCAACATCTGGCTGTGCCATCTTAGTAACGACAACAATTCTCCCGAAATTGCCTATCAAACTATTGAAAAATATCTTGTTGCTAAAGGAATGAAATTGGGGGAACAATTGCAACTCCATGTGTTGGAGAGGAATAAGTTGTCGCCGAAGGTGAAGTTTTAGGGGGCTTGTTGTGTGGAATGAAGAGTGAAGAATGAAGAGTGAAGAATGAAGAGTGAAGACAACAAATGAAGAATGAAGAGTTAAAAGTTAACCCTTCAACTATGCTCAGGGATCGGTGTGCGGAATACGAAATGTGAGGAATTTAACAAAAAACTTTTGTGATTTTATTGTTCGGTTTTTGGTTTTTCGTAGTTCTAAATGCGTGATTTCGGTTTTTCGGTCTTTCGGTTTTTCGTGCTACCGAGTTCCCGAGTTCCTAATTCCGAATCTCGAGTTCCGAATACGACCTCCGACCTCTGCCCTCCGTCCACCGACCTCTGTCCTCTGGCTTCTGCCCTCCGACCTCTGCCTTCCGATTTCCGACTTCTATATTCCTCTGTCTCAAGTTCCGATTCTCGATTTCCGACTTCCGAGTGTCGAGTGTCGAGTTCCGAATTCTATTTGCTTTTTTGTGATTTCGGTTTTTCGGTCTTTTCGTAGTTCTGTCGTGGTTCCGTTTTTCCGTTCTAAGGACAATAGTTTTTAGGGCTACAACCATAAAAAGAATGTATTTGTGGAAGTTTTTAGGGTTACGACTATAAAAACTAAATTATATTGCGTGTCTTTGGGGTCATAACCCGAAAAACGTATCAGCAATATGATACAACATGAAATTTATATTGAACAACTAAAGCTCTTTATTCTCAAACCTCACACCTCAGTTT
>JAQVGF010000131.1 GCA_028696875.1 Dysgonamonadaceae bacterium | reverse complement strand
GTCAAATCCAACTTCTCATCATCCTTACCTCTTTCAAAATAGATCTTTCGCAACGGATTTTTACGCGCTTCATCATAAGCAACCCTATTTCTATAAATATCTATTGCCATGTAGATGGCTTGTTGAAACGATTTTTCCGATGCCAAATCCTTCCCTGCAATATCGTAAGCTGTTCCGTGTGCCGGCGATGTACGTACAATTGGCAACCCGGCGGTGAAATTAACGCCTGAACCCATTGCTAATGTCTTAAAAGGAATTAATCCCTGATCATGATACATAGCTAATACAGCATCAAAATCTTTATATCGTTCACTCCCAAAAAAACCATCGGCAGCAAAAGGTCCGGCACAAAATATATCCTGTTCGACACATTTTTGAATAGCCGGTTGAATGATTTCTTGTTCTTCCTTTCCCAAAAGTCCATTTTCGCCTGCATGAGGATTCAAACTCAGAACCGCAATACGAGGAATGTCGATGAAGAAATCTCGTTTTAAACTCTGATTTAAGGTTTTAATTTTCTCCTCAATCAAATCGGTAGTTATGCTTTCTGCAACCCGAGAAATAGGCAAATGCGTTGTCACCAACGCCACGCGTATCTGATCGCTTGCCAAAATCATCAAGGCTTTTTGTCCGTTGCCCAATCGGTTTTCTAAATATTCAGTATGTCCCGGGAAATTGAAATTCTGCCCCTGAATACTATCTTTATTTATGGGTAACGTAACCAATACGTCTATCTTAGAACTTTGCAAATCAGCAACTGCAGCTTCCAAAGCAACATAAGAAGCTTCGCCCGACGATTGATTGGGAACACCAATTTCAATTTTCACATCGTTTTTCACTGCATTTATAAAATTGATTTGACTCTCTTTCGCATCTTCAGCTTGAGAAATAATATTGAAAGGAATTGCTTTGCAATTCAATACTTTTCTGTGATAAGACGCAGCTTTGGATGAGCCGTATATAATGGGATTAAGAATTTCGGTGAGTCGGTTGTCCGAAAAAGCCTTTAAAAGAATTTCGTATCCAACCCCATTGCAGTCTCCATGGGTGATACCCACTTTTGCTAAGTATGACATAAAAAACGATCGTTATATTATTGTTAAGACACTATCAAAGAAAGCAGCTATTTTCAAAAACAGGTAAATTATTGTCGATTATTATTTTTTTGTTTCGTCGGGAATAGTAATCGTGTAAAACGAAGCTTCCATATTGCGGATCAGGTTTCTTTTTTTCTTCTCAGGTGCATACACAAATACATCCACAAATATTACTTTGCCCGTGTTCTCATTCACAAAAGCCTGCGAAACAAATGGACCGCCCATCATGTCGGTTGTCATTTCCCACAATCCTCTAATTTCAGCACGGAATATACCGTTAATTTCAATTCTGCGATAATCGGGCCGATAGTAAGTGGATGTTGTCATTTGTGAATCAAATGATCCCTTGATCTGTTTACCTAACACCCGATTTCTAATGGCAACCAACGAGTCTCCTTCAAATATTTTTTCCGAAGTGTATGGAAGTGAATAGATAACAATGTCCTGGCGCGATTCAGCAGAGTTGTTGGTTGCCCAAAAGAAGTTGTCGTCTTCGGTAATATTTGCAAGCCCTTTGGGATAATCTATTTCGATGCCAAAGCTATTCTTAATACGGGTTTTCGGCGTAGCCGACTCTTTTTTTAACCACTCAGCGGTACGTTCCAATTCTTTTTTTACCAAATAATCAACTATTTGTTTTTCGTGTTCTTGCAAATAGTCTTTCAAAGCTTCTTTATCGTGAGCTTTGAAAGTGAGAACAACCTGGCCACTGGCAAATTTATTATTCTCTGAACTCATTTTAGTAGTTGTGTAATCACTGGATATATCCACCAAAATGATATTACGCGCCATTTTAAATGTGCTTGTGAAGTTCTTGGGATCAATCTGCAAGATTTTGAAATTTGCTTCTTGTTGTGGCATACCCAACATCGGTGAGTTTAACACATCAAAAAGTGCTCTTCCATACGGTTCTAGCCATTCGTCCTTGTCAATAATTACCAATACTTCGCTTGATGCTGAAGATGCAGACATCCATCCTGTTGCTAAATTATTGCAGGAGCTCAAGACAAAAGATAGGGCTGCAAAAGCAATTAATATTCTCATTTTTTTCATAATATGATGTTTTTTTAAGATAGGCCTTTATTTTATGATTGTAAAATTGGAAACAGGTTTAAACAAAAATACAATTATTCTATATCTAATGAAAGAAACCTGAGTAATTTAATCTTATTAATTTATCAGTTGCTCTCTTTTACATTCATTTCGCTTGCTGCTCTGTGGACAACATGCCGCATGCAGCCGAAATATCTTCTCCGCGCGATGTACGAATGGTGCAAATGACACCTTTCGAAGTAAGAAAATCACGGAATTTAATCATTGTTTCTTCCGATGAAGTTTTGAGTGTGCTGCCCGGAATGGAGTGAAACCGTATGAGATTGACGCGGCACACCAACCCCGAAAGCAGTTTCACCAGTTCGCGAGCATAAATAAGCGCATCGTTTACGCCATCAAACATAATATATTCAAACGAGAGTCTTCTTTGTTTACTCCAATCGTATTTGTGTAATAATTCAATTATTCCTTCAATGGGATATTTTTTCTCAATAGGCATTAAAGTTTGACGCTGAACGCCCATAGGACTATGAAGACTTATGGCTAAATGACATTTGCTCTCTTCCAAGAAAAGTTCCAATTTTGGTGTAATACCTATGGTGGATACGGTAATGCGTTTTGGACTCCATGCTAATCCATAATCAGCCGCTAATAGTTCAATCGACTTCATTACGTTTTCGTAATTATCCAATGGTTCACCCATCCCCATAAAAACTACATTCGTAATATTCTCTGAATTTGGAACAGAATAGACCTGATTCAATATTTCAAGTGCAGTTAAGTTGTCGTGGAATCCCATTTTGCCTGTCATGCAAAATTCGCAATTCATTTTACAACCCACTTGCGATGAGACGCACAAAGTGAGCCTGTCGTCATCCGGAATCAATACCGATTCAATCGGTTTTCCTTTGTTTGTTTTAAATAAAAACTTTTGAGTGCCATCTTCTGATACTTCAGTTTGGAGAGGTGCTGAAAGCCCTACTTCGAACTTTTTCTTCAATTTGTCGCGATTACGAATAGAGATATTGGTCATTTCGTCTATCGTTCTCACTCGTTTCACATAAATCCAGTCGGCAATTTGTTTGGCTGTAAATTTTGGCAAATTAAGCGTTTCCACTATTTCACCAATCTCAGCCAACGTCCTTCCCAATAAATATTTATCTTCGTCCATTTAGTATAATCTCCCTTATTTTGAACAAAGATACACACGTTTAGTGAATATTGGTAATTGTTAGATAAATAATTAAATGTGTACAGACAATGAAGATTTTATTTAAATTTGTATTTAGAAACTAATTAACACTTTTTACGGCTATGAAAAAGAATCTATTTATTATCTCTTTTTTTATTTTCACTTCGATAATGGCGCAGCAAAAATCAATCTTGCTGTTTCCTAACGGAGCTCCGGGCGAAACAGAACAAATGATTGAAAAGGAGGAACTTTCGGGCAACAAAACTGGCGGATGTCCTGTATTGCGCATCACAAATGTGAGCGAGCCTACTCTTACGTTTTATCCGGCACCGACTGACAATAATTCGGGAACAACCATCGTAGTGAATCCGGGTGGAGGATACAATATATTGGCTTATAATCTGAAAGGAACAGAAATTTGCAAACGATTCAATAGCTTCGGAATCAATTGCGTATTGGTTAAATATCGTGTGCCGCGTCGTGAAGGATTGGTCAAACATGCAGCACCACTGCAAGATTTACAACGAGCAATTGCTTACACACGTGCTCATGCAAAAGAGTGGGGGATAGATGCAAACAAAATTGGAGTGATGGGTTTTTCAGCCGGAGCACATCTGTCAGTCATGGCAAGCAATAGTTTCCATCAGCTCACCTATCCACCTATCGATGCTTATGATAAAGAAAGTACGCGTCCCGATTTTTGCATGCTTATTTATCCTGCTTATTTAGATGGTGAAAACTTTACACTTGCTTCCGATGTTAAAGTGACTGACAAAACACCACCTACTTTTTTGGTGCAAACAGAGGATGACTCCAACTATATCAACAGCAGTTTGTTCTATTACTACGCTCTTAAAGAAGCCGGTGTGCCGGCTGCTATGCACTTATATCCATCGGGAGGACATGGATATGGTCTTCGAAATACAGGAGATGCAGTGAATGAATGGCCTTTTAGAGCAATTAGTTGGCTGAGAGATCTTGGGATGTTGGATTGATAGCCTTATCAAAGATTTAAAAAACAGTTGTTTTTTTGGAAGTGGTGAAAAAATTACTTTATTATCGATACTTATTAATTTGAGAATCTCATGGAACAACAAAACTTAATATTACTATTCCCTAACGGAGCACCCGGTGAAACGGAGAAGTTGATTGAAAAAGAAAATCCTTTTAATATAAAAGTAGGAGACCTACCCGTGCGCATAATCTCCGATGTGAGCGAACCCACCATTACATTCTTTCCTGCACCGGAGGATAACAATTCAGGCACTACTATTATTGTTAATCCCGGAGGAGGCTACAATGTGTTGGCTTACGATTTGGAAGGCACAGAGGTGTGTGAACTATTCAACAGCTATGGCATCAATTGTGTGTTGTTGAAATATCGTGTGCCGCGTCGCAAAGATTTGCCAATGCACGTAACACCTTTACAGGACTTGCAAAGAGCCATTGCTTACACACGTGCTCATGCGGAGGAATGGAACATAGACGAAAATAAAATTGGTGTGATTGGGTTCTCCGCAGGAGCATTCACTGCTGCAATAGCAAGCAATAGCTTTAAAGAGCTAACTTATCCGGCAGAAGATAGTTTTGATGAGATGAGTGTTCGCCCTGATTTCTGTATGCTTATCTATCCTGGCTATTTAGATGGCGAGAACTTTTCTGTTGTTCCTGAATTGGAAGTGACCAAAGAGACATGTCCCACATTTTTGGTGCAAACACAAGATGATCACAAACTGTTGAATAGCAGTCTGTTTTATTACTACGTCCTTAAAGAAACAAAAGTATCAGTTGCTATGCATTTGTATCCTACAGGATATCACGGATATGGTGTTCGTGATACTGGACATTTGGTAAATGAATGGCCACTAAGAGCGCTGGATTGGTTGAGAGATATTGGGATGATGGGAGATAGTGAAGAATTAAGAATTAAGAATGAAGAATGAAGAATTAAAAGTTAAAAGTGGAAAGGGTGTGGTGTGATGTGTGGTGTGTGATGTGTGGTGTGTGATGTGATTGGGGGAGTAATAATTTACTAAAATCTTTATATCTCTGTTTTTTCGGTCTTTTGTTTTTTCGTTTTTTCATAAAAACCCTCTTAACACCTAACTTAACATGTAAAGCTTAAAATTTTACCCTCTATCTCGCACATCATCACATCATCACATCATCACATCATCACATCACCACATCACCTTACCACTTGTATATAAAACAGAGAATAATTATCTACTGCAAATTGCATAAAACGAAACTACAGAACCACAAAATCACGAAAAAACGAAAGAACACACTCCCAATTAAACCATTTGTCGAAAAATCTATCTATCTTTGTAGTTGCAGAGAAAAATCTCTCTACAAGCTAAAAAATGGGGTTGACCGGTTTTGACAGCGGGTAGAAGTGGTTTGTAAGCATGCAGTGCGTTGTCGGGTGGCACTATAATCTCAATCGTCAACATTTTAACTGGCAATAATAATTACGCTCTTGCCGCTTAATCGAAGTATAGTAGATTAAAGCCTGATCTCGGCATTAGATGCTGAGACAAGACATCACCCGGAAGCTGTGGCTTCGAAGCGTACCGATCAGGTGGTGCAGATAACTCGAAGATAGAATAAGTCAATCCTTGGGACTTATTCGAAACTAAAAGGATAAGGATAGTGTTCGGTAGCTTTAATCAGGCGCTATCTCGAAAACCAAAATAAAGCTAAGCATGTAGAAAACGAATTAGTTCCTCGTTTGGACGAGGGTTCGAATCCCTCCAGCTCCACTGGTCGCATAAGACA
>JAQVGF010000130.1 GCA_028696875.1 Dysgonamonadaceae bacterium | reverse complement strand
TGTTTGTTTTGAGTGATTTAGAAACACTTTGAATAGTAGTGGATGTTCGACTAAATGTGCATGACATCAAAAAATAAGTCTTACTATTTGACTCTTTTCAAAATGTTCTCAGTAAAATCTTATTTGGTGTTTTGCTTATAATATTTAATCATTTTCGGAACTACTTTCTCAATATCTCCCGTTATTATATAATCGGCAATAGAGTTAATGGGGGCAGATTTATCGTTGTTTATAGAAACAATAATCGAACTTTCCTGCATTCCGGCAATGTGTTGTATTTGACCCGAAATTCCACAAGCAATGTATAGTTTGGGACGAACCGTAACTCCGGTTTGTCCAATTTGACGGTCGTGATCTGCGTATCCGGCATCTACCGCAGCGCGTGATGCTCCTACTTCTCCACCAATAACCGAGGCCAGCTCGAAGAGTAAATCGAAGTTTTCTCTTGATCCAACACCATATCCTCCGGATATAATAATGGGAGCTCCTTTAATATTTACTTTCGATTTTTCAATGTGTCGTTCAATCACTGTAACAGCAAAATCTTCTTCCGAAACATAATCGTCAACATTGTATTCAATTAGTTCTCCTTCGTGTGCACTGTTAAAAATCTCTTTTTTCATAACACCTTCGCGCACAGTTGCCATTTGGGGACGATGGTCAGGATTTACAATCCATGCTACAATATTGCCTCCAAAAGCCGGGCGAATTTGATAAAGAAGATTTTCATAAGTTTTATTCTGTTTTCTGTCTTCGTGATCGCCTATTTCCAGGGACGTACAGTCGGCCGTCAAACCGCTTCCCAGAGCGGAAGATACACGCGGACCAAGATCGCGCCCAATAATGGTAGCTCCCATCAAACAAATTTGAGGTTCTTCTGTTTTGAAAAGTTTAACGAGTATTGATGTGTGTGGTAAAGTAGTATAAGGTGCTAAACGTTTGTCATCGAAAAGATGAAGCTTGTCCACACCGTATGGGAATACTTGTGCAGAAACTGTTTTTAATTTTGAGCCAATAGCCAGCGCTTCTAACTTGCAATTGAGCTCTTTTGCCAAACTTCTTCCTTTGGTAAGAAGCTCAAGACTTACATCTGCAACTTTCCCCTCTTCTATTTCTAAATATACAAATATATTATTCATAATTGATTGTTTTCTCTCTTCTTTATGATTGGTGCAAATTTATCCAATCGTGTGGTTTTCAATTAGTTCTTTCATCAACTCGTTTATATCTTCATCGCTCTCGCTCAATCGCTTGTTTTCTTTGGCTTGAAAACTCACGTTTTCAATCTTTTTAACCTTGGTTGGCGAACCCGATAAACCACATAATTCTACATCTGCTCCTACATCTGTCACGCCCCACTCTACCAAGTTCAGGTAAGGTCGTACGCTGTAGATATCAATGTAATCGATATTTTCTGTTTGTCTTTCAGTAACGGTTCTTGCATGTTTGTATTTTTGCAATAGTTTTGCGTTGCGTGGACGACACGGCAGAGCCGACCCATTTACCGTAATAAGTACGGGCAATGAAGCTTCAATGGTTTCAACACCGTGTTCCAATCTACGTTTCACTCTAACTTTGTGCTCTTTAATAGATTCAATATTTTCGGCATAGGTAATTTGTGGAATCCCTAATTTTTCGGCAACTTGTGGGCCCACCTGAGCTGTGTCACCATCAATGGCTTGACGTCCCGATATAATAATATCGAAACTATCAATTTTCCTCACTGCCATAGAGAGTGCGTAAGAAGTGGCTAACGTGTCGGCACCGGCAAAGGCTCTGTCGGTTAGCAACACGCCATCATCTGCACCGCGAAACAATCCTTCACGAAGAATTTCTGCGGCTCTGCCCGGTCCCATTGTCAAAATAGTTATCTTTGATTCCGGGTGTTTGTCTTTTATTTGTAAAGCTTGTTCTAACGCATTCAAATCCTCGGGATTGAAAATGGCAGGCAATGCTGCTCTATTAACCGTTCCATCGGCTTTCATTGCATCCTTTCCAACATTTCGCGTGTCGGGGACTTGTTTAGCCAAAACAATTATGTTATAACTCATGTTTGATTGAAGCATTGATTATTATTTAAAATATCTTTATAATTTCAACAAAAATAGTCAAACTATTTTTGTTTGCAAACATTTTAATTATGTTTGTTGTTTAAATCATACGGCCATGCTCCCTTTTTCTTTTGTAGAATCGGAATTAGATGACCTTTAACATATTGACAACAAAAACCGTGAATTCAACTTTACAACTTTATACGTAAAACGAATTTTAACTCATATGAAATACTACAAAATAGTCGTTTTCCTTTTTTTTGGAACACTCCTTCTAACTGGTTGTGCGGGAATGAAAACCCTGACCATTCAAACGCAAGAACCTGCTCAAGTGACTCTTCCAAAAGAAACAAGGACATTATTAATTGTTAATAATGTTGTAGCACAGCCTCAGGACGTTGGACATACCAAAAAAAGTTTGGGCAGATCAGCTCCCGAAAAGGTATCGGTAACAACCGATAGTCTCGGCATTATCTTCACCGAAGCATTGACACAATTTTTAAACGAAGAAGATTTTTTTGATGCAGTAATGTTATATGAGAAACCCTTACGTAGCGATAATGAGTATTGGAAAGAAGAACCAATCGCTCCCGAAAAAATGCAACAATTGAAAAGAGAAACAGGTGCAGATGCTGTTGTTTCGCTTGACAAATTGCTCGTTTCGAGCGATTGGAAAGATTTGTTTATTCAGGAAGGTTATCCGTATGCTACACTGAGCGGCAAAATAAGCACCACAATGCGTGTCTATATGCCTACCATGGATGGAAAAATCCCAACCGTTCAATTCATTGACAGCTTATATTGGGAAGGCTTCGATATATCCGACGGTATGGCTTATGCTGAATTTATTGTTCCACATGCCGAACATGCGCTAAAAGACTTAACTATTTATGCAGCCGACAAAATGACCTATGTACTAACACCGCATTGGATAACTCAGGAACGTTGGTATTATACTCTTCAGTCATCGCTCATGCGCGAAGGCGCAGCATTTGCCGAACAAACTAAATGGCAGGAAGCCATTGGCAAGTGGGAAGAATTTTACAACGACTCTAAAAATAAAGTTGACAAAGCCAAAGCAGCAAGTAATATTGCATTGGGATATGAAATGCTGGATGACATGCAGACAGCTCTCACATGGATTACTGTGGCTCAACAACTCTTCAATGAATCAACAACATCAAACTCAATGGAAAGAAAGCGTGCTTCTATCTATAAAACAGAAATAGAACGCCGCTTGGACACCTCCAATAAGTTGAATATGCAGATTGATTAAACGGAGAGAGTAGTTTTTAAAGAGGCTTTTTCAGAAGAATGTTCTGTTTTTCTATTGAAAAACTTATATTTAACTGCTTAAAAGCTACTAAACAACCTTTAATATAATATTTTTCATTGTTTTTTGAAAAAAAAATGATTTAAATGTGTGTTGTTTTTGAAAATAGTGTACCTTTGCAGTTGAATCTTCATTTAATAAAATGAAAACCAACTTGAGTTCTCATTGTTAATATTCAAAATTCAAATCATTTTTTACGAAAAACAATTATTGTGATAATTAAATCAATAATAGTTTTTACAGAAAAACGTAAATAATACAATATCATCCTTTTTGAAATAACAATAAAGCATTCCCTTTAATTTAACTCTTCAAAAATGATCTCTGGATTATTGCCTTATTATTAAAAAAAATAGATCAGTAGTTTCTTGTAGCTATTAACTATCACATATATACATAAAATTCGAACAACTAAAACATATTTGATCTTTGCATCAACTATTTAATTATCATAACAATGGTTTATAATATCATCGAGCTTAATGAGAAGCTCACAACTGAATTACGCAAATTAGCGAAAGAAATGGGCATACGAAGACCAGATGCCTACAAGAAAGAAGAGTTAATTTATAAAATTCTGGACGAACAAGCAATTGCTGAAACTCAGAAAAAAAAGCCAACTCAATCTGACAAACAAAAAGATGTCAATAAGAAAAAAACACATGTTGACAAAAAGAAGGAAGATCCAAAAAGCAATGTAATAAAAGCTGAGAGAGATAAGGCTGAAATGGATAAGGCTGCGAAAGAAAAAGAGAAGACAAAGGGCAAACCTTCAGAAGAAAACAAGAAGAAACAAACAGCTCCTCCAAAGCAAGAGACGAAGCAAGCAAAACCAACTCAGGAGAAAAAAGAGGAGCCAAAATCTAAACCTCAACTGGTAATAAAAAAACAGGAGCCTTCAAAATCTGAACAAAAAGAGCCGAGGCAGGAAGATAAGCCTGAACAAAAATCAGCTCAACAGCCCGAAAAACATACACAAGATACGAAGCAACAAGCACCCAAACAGGCGAAAAAAGAGACACAACCTTCTGCAAAGAAAGAACCTACTGAAGTAAAAAAAGAAAAAACAGAAGAGACCAAAACAGAGGAGACTCAAAAGCCGAAACAATTGGTTTTTCGTTCAAAAAGACAACGTCAACAAGAACAGACAGATGCTCTACAGGCTGATGCCTTACCACCCGTGGTAGCTGAAGACGAAGAAGTGGCCGAAAAACTTGAAGCAAAAGTTGAAGCTGCACGAAGTTCTACCGAGAAAGTATCCATTGAAGATCTGGTTTCTCCGGCTCCACTCCCACAGAGACAACAACAACGCCAGGCTACTCAAAACAGACCGCAACAACAATCGCAAAACAGTTCGCAACAATCGCAACCCGTACAAAAAGAAAAAGAAGTTACTTTCGAATTTGACGGAATTTTAAACGCTTCAGGCGTTTTAGAGACTATAGCCGATGGATATGGGTTTTTACGTTCGGCTGATTACAATTACATGTCATCGCCCGATGATATATATGTTTCACAATCACAAATCCGCTTGTTTGGTTTAAAAACCGGTGATGTGGTAGAAGGTCCAATTCGTCCACCCAAAGAAGGGGAAAAGTTTTTCCCGTTGGTAAAAGTAGATATGATTAACGGACGAAAGCCGAATGAAGTAAGAGATCGAGTTCCATTTGATCATTTAAAACCTCTTTTCCCGGATAAAAAATTCAACCTTACATCGGGACACAACGATAATTTATCGTGTCGCGTGGTTGACATGTTTGCACCAATTGGTTTCGGACAACGTGGACTCATAGTGGCACAACCCAAAACCGGTAAAACAATGCTATTGAAAGATATTGCAAATGCAATTGCCGACAATCATCCGGAAGCATACCTGATTATTTTATTAATTGACGAACGTCCGGAAGAGGTAACCGATATGGAACGCAGCGTAAATGCAGAAGTAATTGCTTCTACATTTGACGAACCTGCCGACCGCCACGTAAAAATTGCGGAAATCGTACTCAACAAAGCCAAGAGAATGGTTGAGTGTGGTCACGATGTTGTGATTCTACTGGATTCTATTACGCGCCTTGCGCGTGCTTACAATACAGTACAACCGGCATCCGGCAAAGTACTTTCGGGTGGAGTTGATGCAAATGCTCTGCATAAACCAAAACGTTTTTTTGGTGCAGCACGTAATATTGAACATGGTGGTTCACTCACTATAATTGCCACTGCGCTTACAGATACCGGTTCCAGAATGGACGATGTAATATTCGAAGAATTTAAGGGAACAGGTAATATGGAACTTCAATTAGATAGAAAATTATCGAACAAACGAATTTTCCCGTCCGTAGATATTGTTGCGTCGAGTACACGTCGCGATGATTTAATTCTGTCGGAAGAGATCCTTAAACGCATGTGGGTATTACGAAACTTCTTGTCTGACATGAATTCCATGGAAGCAATGGAATTCCTTTTAGCTCGTCTTCGTAGAACGAAGAATAACGAAGAGTTTTTGGTGTCGATGAATGATTAAAAAGACTTTTAACTAGTCATATTATCAGCAACTTGGTGGTATAAAATTAAAGCAACACTGTAAATAAATACAGGTGTTGCTTTTTTATTTATACTCACGCTGCCGCGCGATTGTATCGCATAGTACTCTACGCATTCATCCAAAATTCAACCGATTAATAATTAATTTGCCGTTTTCTAAAAGTGTTGCACTAAATTCTTTTTTGGTTGCTATTAGGCCACACGAGAGGACTCGTGCGGTA
>JAQVGF010000129.1 GCA_028696875.1 Dysgonamonadaceae bacterium | reverse complement strand
GAAACAAAAAAAGTTTTTTTCTGTCCTTGCGATCCATCTTTTTTTATTGGGTATTCATCAATCAACATTTCCAATTCATCACGATGAATTCCCACCGTGGTGTGTCCCAAAATCATATCGCGCCGGCGCGCATCAAATATTCTGTTCTTAAAACTGTTAGCGGTTAATTGAGATGAGTAGTTAAGTGAAACAGATTCTTTCGATTGACTGATTCTTGCGTAAAACTGATTGAAAATGGGGGTCAACTCTTCAATAAACAAACTGCGTTTCTCAAAAATTGCTTCTCCTTCTTCAATCATTGTTTCTTCCCACAATTCCAGCAAACTCAAATCGATATCATCCTGTTTGAGCAACGCGTTGCGTTGTTGCAACGCATTGTTGTATCGCACAAGCGATTGTAGGTATGGTTTGTCAAATTGCGATATGGCGACATCCATAAACAGTCGTCTTTCTTCGCTTCCACCCATTATCAACTCGTTGTCGGCAGGTGAAATCATTACAAGAGGAATAAATCCGATGTGATTGGAAAGTTTATCGTACTGTTTTTTGTTTCGTTTAAACTGTTTTTTCTGACGACGCTTCAAGGCGCACGAAATTTCTTCTTTGTTACCGCTAACAAATTCATATTTACCTTGAATCATGCAAATATCTGCATCGTGGTGTATCACCTGAGAATCGATGGGATTGGAATGACTTTTACAAAACGACAAATAATAAACAGCATCCAGAAGATTAGTTTTCCCCATTCCGTTATCACCCAAAAAACAATTTATTTTAGGAGAAAGCGAAAGGTTGACTTCGATTAAATTCTTATAATTTAATATGGATAAGTGCTTTAATATCATAATGTTTTGTAGAAAATACTTTTTCGTAATAAGTAGTCTGCTAAAGATTCCGATGGCTAAGTCTTTTCTTGCAAAGACTTTAGTCTGCAACAAGCAGCTCTTGCAAATCTTCCGGTGAAATATTCATACTCAATTTTCCTTCATGAGCAAAAGCAATTCGTCCTCTTTCTTCGGACACGATAATTACTTTGGCATCGGTCTCTTGCGAAATACCTAATCCGGCGCGGTGCCTCAATCCTAAATGCTTGGGAATATTCGGATTTTGGGAAACCGGCAAAATACACCCGGCCGCTCTAATTTTTTTACCCACAATTATCATGGCTCCATCATGCAACGGGCTGTTGGTAAAAAAAATATTTTCAATCAATCGGGTAGAAATATCGGCATTGATTATTTCGCCTGTTTGCTCGTACAATCCCAGTTGAATTTCTTCTTGAATAACAATTAACGCACCTACTCTCTCTTTTGCCATGTTCATAACAGCAAAAACAATGGGAATGATGTGAGAAACGTCTTTTTGTTGGTTGTTTTGGGGGAAAATAATTTTGGATATAAACTTCCATCCTTTACGAGGTCCCAGAGACATTAGGAATCGTCTTATTTCATCTTGAAAAAGAATAATTAAGAGGAAAGCTCCGAGACTTACAAATTTATCCAGGATGGCTCCCAACAGAGACATCTGAAAAACGTGAGAAATCAAAATCCAAAGGATTATGAACGATGCAATGCCAATAAACAGCGGTTTTGTGCCCGACACTTTTACTAATCGGTAGGAGTAATACATTAGCAGAGCTACCAAAAAAATATCAATCAGGTCTTTTATTCCAAAATGTTCGAGCATATGAGTGTGGTATTTTTTGTATTTATATAAGTGGTTGCGTACTGTATTTGTTCAATTCCGTCATTAGTTTCACACAATCCATGGCTTCCTTCACATCGTGTACGCGCAATATGTTAGCTCCCGATTGCAGTGCATACGTGTTCAGAACTGTAGTGCCATTCAAGCTTCCCTCAGCATTTGTTCCCAAAAGTTTGTATGTCATCGATTTTCTGGAAACGCCTACCAGTAGGGGAGTCTCAAAAATATGAAAATATTTTAAATGAGCCATCAGTTCGTAATTCTGTTGCAAAGTTTTACTGAAACCAAAACCGGGGTCCACAATAATATCATTTACTCCCAAAGCGTTAAGATGGGCAATTTTTTCGGAAAAATAAAAAATAATTTCTTCAATAAAATTATCGTAATCTGTGAGTTGCTGCATTGTTTGGGGTGTACCGCGCATATGCATCAAAATGTAGGGTACATTTAGTTGAGCAACAGTATGAAACATATTTTTATCAATTTGTCCTCCTGAAATATCATTGATCATAGATACTCCATATTTTTCAACTGCAATTTTTGCAACTTCTGCATAAAATGTGTCAATGGAGATGGTTGCATTGGGAAACTCTTTTTGAACAAGGACTAAAGCCGGTTCAATGCGCTCCAATTCCTCTTTTGCTGTGAGCAAAGTAGAAGTGGGTCTGGTGGATTGTCCGCCCATATCGATAATTGCTCCGCCTTCATCGATAATTTGTTGTACTCGTTCAATAATCTCTTTTTCCGATTGACTGCGACTTCCTTTGTAAAAGGAATCGGGCGTTACGTTCACAATTCCCATTACCAATGGAGTTGCAAGATCTATCAGCTCTCCTTTTATGTTGATGGTCTGATTTTTCATACGTGCGTTTCTTTTTCTAAACTTTGCGGTTCCGGATAATCGATGTTGTAGTGGAGTCCACGACTCTCTTTTCGTTGCATGGCTTGTTTAATTATCATGTAACTCACTTTTATCAAGTTGCGCAATTCACAAATATCGCGAGAAACGACCGATTTCTGAAACAGATCTTCAGTTTCCCGATAAAGAATGTTCAGTCTGGCCATTGCACGCTGTAAGCGAAGGTTGGAACGAACAATTCCTACGTAAGAGGACATAATTTGAGCCACCTCTTTCTCGGTTTGAGTAATTAGCACCATCTCTTCGGGCAACGTTGTTCCTTCATCGTTCCATGTAGGAATGTTTTCTTCGAAATGATAGTTCTTAAAAACAGAAAGTGCGTGTTTGGCTGCGGCATCTGCAAACACTACGGCTTCAATAAGTGAGTTCGACGCCAATCGGTTGGCTCCGTGCAATCCAGTGCAGGCACATTCACCATTTGCATACAAACGTTGAACAGTCGATTGTGCATTTAAGTCAACTTCAATGCCACCGCAACTGTAGTGCGCCGCCGGCGCAACAGGAATGTAATCTTTTGTAATGTCAATGCCGTGCGACAGGCATTTTTTATAGATTGCAGGAAACTGGTTTTTTGTTTCCTCGCGGCTTTTGTGCGTAATATCTAAATAGACGTGATCGTCGCCTCGGGTTTTCATTTCCGTGTCGATGGCTCGGGCAACAATATCGCGCGGGGCAAGCGACTCACGCTTATCGTATTTGCTCATAAACTCCTCGCCATCTATCGTGCGGAGCACTCCTCCATAACCGCGCAATGCTTCCGTAATGAGGAAAGATGGACGTTCGTCCGGATGAAAAAAGGCAGTGGGATGAAACTGCACAAATTCCATATCTTTAATTTTACCTTTTGCGCGTGCCACCATTGCCACTCCATCGCCCGTGGCGACTAACGGATTGGTAGTAGTTTGATAAACTGCCCCGATACCGCCTGTTGCCATCATTGTGATGCGAGATAGGAATTTTTCTATCTTGTTTGTTTTTTGGTTCAATACATACGCACCATAGCATTCAATATTTGGAGTTTTTTGAGTAATAACTTGGTCTAAATGATGTTGAGTTAGTACTTCTATTGCAAAATGATAATCGAACACAGCAATGTTGGGATGTTTTTTTACTGCTGCAATAAGACTGGTTTGAATTTCGGCTCCAGTGCTATCTTTAAAGTGCAAAATACGCGATTCAGAATGACCTCCTTCTTTGTGAAGATCGAAATCTCCGCTGTCGTTTTTGTCAAAATTGACACCCCAACTGATGAGTTCATTTATTTGTTGAGGCGCTTCGCAAATAACTTTTTCAACCACTTTTCTATTGCAAAGTCCTGCACCCGCGATGCAAGTGTCGGATATGTGCTTTTCAAAATTGTCCAACACGTTGCTAACGGAGGCAATTCCTCCTTGTGCATAAAAGGTGTTGGTTTCTTCCAAAAGTGTTTTTGTGACAATGGCAACTTTCCCGTGCGCTGCCACTTTCAGTGCAAAGCTCATGCCCGCAATCCCCGAACCAATTACAAGAAAATCGTATCTGTGTGTCATTGCTGTATCAACCTATAAATATACAAATTTAAACATTAAACTTTATAAAGACCATCTCTTTTCGTTTTTAATAGATGAGTCGGCTTTGAAATATCGATTTTCTTTCGCAAAGATGCAGAGTCGCAAGGTGTAAAATTTACAATATCTTTATTTGGATTTAGATTATCAAACGGACACCCGCAGGAGGATGTTCCTACGATCTCGCCGCCACTCTCAATTTTCAATTGAATTTATCATATAAAATGCAGCAAAATGAAAAATAGACCTTTTCAAAATAAAGATTTTTCAGCGGAAGCTCAACAAATAGATTTTATTTCCTTATGTTTTGTTAATCACGTTCAATCTATTGCATTATAAACATTTGAATGTTATATTTGTTATATCAAAAATAAATATTTTCACCTCCAAAAATTTACTACAATGAAAAAAATGGGTTATATTTTTCTTGCTTTTTTTTGTCTGTTGCTCTATCACACGCCGGCAACGCATGCACAACAAAACCGAGAAGCAACTATTTCTGTAAAAGGAAGAGTAATTGATGATGAATCAGGAAACCCGTTGGAATATGCCAGCGTATCCATTAACAACACCAATATTTCTACCGTTACCAATCAAGATGGATATTTTTCTATGCGTATTCCCTCTTCGGCGCGCAACTACAAAATAAAAGTGCAGCATTTGGGCTACGACAATATTTTACTTCCCGTAATCACACTTATTGACAAAGAGGACAATGTTCTTCGAATGAGATCAAGTTCTATACGATTAGACGAAATTGAGGTTGTCTCGGGTGATGGCACTCAATTGGTAAAAGATGCACTTCGATTAATAACACGAAATTACGAAGACAACCCCAACATGATGGTTGCATTTTACCGGGAGGCTGTAAAAAAAGGGTCTCGTTATCTTTCTTTGGTTGAAGCTGTGTTAGATGTGTACAAAGAATCATATAAATCGTATAGTAACGATCAGGCGCGCATTTATATTGGACGAAAAGCGACAGACATTAGTCCGCGAGACACTGTTTTTATGAAATTTCAGGGAGGTATTAGCGATGCTTTGTTGCTTGATATTGCGAAACATCCTGAAATAGTATTTGGAGAAGATGCGTCAGGATATATTTTCAATATTGATGGCATTGCCACGATCAATAACAGACCACATTATAAAATTGATTTTTCTCCCTATGCCGGAATTGAAGATATTCTTTTTCGCGGAAAAATATACTTAGATGTAGAATCACTGGCGTTTAAACGGATGGAATTTAATATGAACGTAGAAGGTAGGAAAGACGCAGCTGCCATTTTTATAAAGAAAAAGCCGTCATCGATGCGTGTTTCTGCCGAAAGTGCCAAATATGTTGTCGATTACGTTGAGCAAAATGGGAAATGGTATTTCAATTATTCCAACACCGAAGTGCAGTTTAAAGTAAGATGGAAACGGAGATTTTTTGGATTGTTTGCCTCTACGTATACTATTTTTTCTGAAATGGCAGTAACCGATCGATACGAAGAACCTGTTCAAAAGTTTCCGCGCAATGAGCGAATTAGGTCCACGGATGTAATTGCTGAGAAAGTAGAACACTTCCAAAACGCAGAGTTTTGGGGCGACTACACTGTAATTGAACCTGATAAGGAGATTTCGAATGCTATAAAGAAGCTGAGCGGTAAGCTCCAAAGAAGAGATTAATCTTTTTTGGAATTTATTCGTCCAAGTTGGAAAGATATCGTATCTTTGCACTTGAATGTTAATTAAAATTTAAAATTTTATGTACTTAGACTCAGAAAAAAAGGAAGAAATCTTTGCAAAATACGGAAAGTCCAACACTGATACTGGCTCACCTGAAGCGCAGATAGCATTGTTTTCATACCGTATTTCGCATTTAACTCAACATTTGAAGTTAAATCAAAAAGATTATAACACAGAGCGTTCGTTAAAAATTCTGGTTGGTAAACGTCGTCGTTTATTAGATTACCTGATTGATGTGGATATCGAAAGATATAGAAGCATTATCAAGGAACTTGGCATCAGAAAGTAAAATTTTACGAACAAGACGAAC
>JAQVGF010000128.1 GCA_028696875.1 Dysgonamonadaceae bacterium | reverse complement strand
TTTGGAGGGGCAAAATCAAACTATCTGCATGTATAATCTTATTTAAATCATCGCGAATATCTATTATTTGCCAAGCTTTCACACCTAATATTACTAAATCAGGACGTTCAATATCTGATATCTTATCCGTTACTTTTAAGTTTTCAACTTCAAAGTCGCCCAGGATACTCTTCACTTTTAATCCCTTGTTTAGTATCGCTTTTAGATGATCTCCTCGGGCTAAGAATGTTATGTCGAACCCTGCTCTGGCCAATTTAGCACCAAAGTATCCTCCAACGCCCCCAGTTCCAATTATTGCAATTTTCATGATTTTTGAATTATTTTGTTTGATAAATCTGCCTATTCTTCTGCAAATGCCCAGTAGAAATCGATTACCCACTCCCTTTGCCTACTTGTTTGTTAGCAACGTGTCGATATTTACATTCAATTTTTTTAGTTTTACATTTAATTGTCATCCTTCTTTAAAAGCCTTTTCCTCCATTCTCACCCCAACTGCACGACCCGTAGATAAAGATTTGTCAAACACAAAGTCTTGAATTTGTTGACAACAAATGGGTTTAGGATATAAACAGATTTATACTGTCATTAATTCTATCATTTTAGAAGGATATAAGCGTATTAACTCCGCATTTAAAAATGTTTATTAAAACTTCTTTATTCTAATATTTCTGTATTCAATTTTCATTGGTGGACCCACATGAACTTGCACACCTAATAAACCTTCGTTTTTCCGGTTTGAAATATCGTCGTCAATTACTACGCTCATTAATTGCTTATTAATGATGTGGATCAAAGTATTTCCACGAACTATCAAATGACATTCATTCCAATCATTTTGTTTTACACAATCGAGCAAAGCATCCTTATCTCCAATGCTTCCTACTTCAAAAACAGTTGAATTCTTATCAATCTTAGTAATTTGTCCGCGAAGGGCAAGAAATTGACGTCCTCTTTCCTCATAGTTCTGACCTGTCCATTCTCCTTTTCCATCTATATCGCATTGGTATCCTTTTAATGCAAACTGAATTCCTTCAACTTCGTAACTTCTGTAATTAATTCCGGAATTTCCTTGAGCAGAAACTTTATAATCTAATTTCAATTCAAAATCCCCTGTTGTGCCACCTCTCCAAATTAAGAATGAATTTCTTTGCAAAATTGTTTCAGGCGTAACTTCTCCAACGATATTTCCATTTTCTACTTTCCAATAAATAGAATCTCCTTCCCAGTTCGTTAAAGTTTCACCATCAAAAATTGATACAAATCCATTTTCGTCACCTATAAGAGGTTGTGGAAAAGTTCTTTGTGTAAGACCATTGTAACTACATACTGTAACAAGCAAACAGGTAAGGATTGAAGCTTTAAGTATTATCAATTTCATAATCAACTGTTTTAGATTTATTTCTTTGTAAAGATAACTTATTTAACTTCCATTTCAATAGCACATCCTAACTGTTAACATATTTATCGAAATCAATTGGATAATCCGAATGCTTTTTTATTATTATAATGTTGAGTCCACTCTGAAAAGTCAATCTCATTCATTTTCGTTCCTAAATCTCCTGAAGGAACTTTGGCTGAGTGCTGATTATTAGGCTTTTCCCTTCAGGGACAAAGAGCAGAAAAAGGACTAATAATCAGCAATTGAGAGCTTTCGGAGTGGACTCAATGTTTATTCATTGAAAAATAGTTGGATAAACTCTTGCTATGGCTATTCTTTGATGTCAATGGGCACTATCAACTTAATGCTAAAATTTCGCCCCATATTGTAAATTCCTTTTCGTCCGGTTGCATTGTTTTCGTTTAAGTATTTAAGTCTGCTTAAATGACTTTGATAGGCAACATTGGTTAGGTTATTGGCACTGATATAAATTGAAAACAGGGTTCCTTTTTTAGAAATAATATCTGTACCTATTCCGGCATTCAATAAGGTGTAGCCGGGCGTGGCTGTTTCTGTTCCAAATGCTTCGTAGAAATGGTTTTGTTTGAAATAACTATCCACTCCTATTTTCACATAAGCATTTGCAAGATTTCCCCCTATCTTCTTTGCTGTTGCAAGCAGTTCTGAATGGAACTTTGGTGCAGGTGTAAACGGAAGGTATTTCATACTGTCGGGCTGATTGGGCTGAACAGATTGTACATAAGAAAAGCTATTTTCAAAATGCAACCAATCTAATGGATGTGGATGAATATCAATAGAAATTTCACCACCATATAAGTGGGCATTGCCTGATGTATATTGGAATGTTGGATAGCCATTTGTCAAAGAATCGTTCCCGGCGACACTGTTCAACTTCTCCAAAAAGATATAGTTGTTTACATAGTTGTAAAATAAATTAGTTTCTGCTGTTACATGTTCGGAATTCCAACCAAGAGAATAATCTACCTGATAACTGTTTTCCGGTTTTAATACAGTGGAACCAATGAGATATTGTCCTGAACCTTCGTGCACGCCATTCGCAGAAATTTCAACAATATTAGGTGCTCGAAAACCTTTTGACAGGTTAAACTTGGTATACAATTTATCGTTGAATTGATAAGTAGCACCAATGCTTCCCGAGACACCATAATACTTTGAATTAAATGCAGAAAAGAGTTGTTCCGAATTTGCATCCGGACTATTGGTTCTCTCGTCATTTTCATTCAACCATAAATCTTTGCCTTGTTCGGTTCGTAAATCATACCGAAACCCTCCGCTCAATGTCCATTTATCCCATCCCCTTTTTGCAAGTGCAAAAACACCTATATCAAAAAGATTATAATCAGGAATAACAAACTCTATGCCTTTATTCAGAGAATTTTGATACATGCCATTTGTACCGAAAGAGAGATCTATGTTGTTTTTTGTCGTAAAGTTGTATCGTGCATCATAATTGATGGTATTCATATAGAAATATAATCCGTACTCTTTCGGTTCTAATACTTCTTCAAACTCCTGTCGACGATTTTGCTGCCAACCTACGATAGTTTTTAACGAACTGTTTCCAAAAATGAAATTATTGGTTGACACCAGTTTGTAATGATGAATTTTTTGATACGGAACAGATGATTTGTAAGATTTGAGGTCGGATTTTGTGGCTATCTCTTCATCTTCGGTAGTATTGTTTACGATAATTGGTTTTAAAAATTGTCCCGTGATTGGGTCTCTTTCTCCTTCAACAATTCCGAGAGTTAAGTTATACATGCTAAAATTCAAATGCGAATATCCCCACGATTTATTAACCCCAATCATTCCGCCAAGATTATTCTCTTTGAACCCGGAATTAAAAACATAGCTATCGTATTTGTTCTTATAAGCATGGGCGGCTTTATTACTGTAACGAATATCCCAAACTACTCCTTTTTGGTTACCTCCAAGGTTAAGTGAACCTCCAAATAATCCGTTATTGGTTTGATAATTAGCCAAAAAATTACCTCGAATTGTTCCTTCAGGCAATGTAGGTGGAGGTAAAAAATTAATTACACCCGCTAAGGCATCACTTCCGTATGCTAAACTCGCAGGACCTTTCAAAACTTCCACGCGATTTACTCCATATTCATCAACTTCAACTCCATGTTCATCGCCCCACTGCTGTCCCTCCTGACGTATTCCGTCATTCACTACCAACACACGGTTGTAACCCAAACCACGTATTACCGGTTTAGAAATTCCGGCTCCTGTTGTAACCTGTGAAATGCCCGGTTGAGTAGCAATAGCATCAATTATGTTGGCAGCAGAGGTTTGCTTTAATTGAATAGGTGTGATTACCGTAATTGGTGACGATGTTCTGTTCCTCTCTGCTGATTTTGAAAGACCTGTGACAACAATTTCGCTCAATTCGGTAATTGCTTCGCTCATTACAAAATTTTTGGTTGAGATGGTCGATAAATCAATGGATTCGACTATTTGTTTATAACCAATGAAACTTACTTCAACCAAAATTTTAGTTTTGGGAAGATTTTTTATTTCATACAGACCCGAAGCGTCTGTTACTGCTCCAATTTTTAAATCCGGAAAATAAACGGAAACTCCTGGCAAAGAAACGCCTGTTTTTTGGTCGATGATTTTCCCGCTTAATGAAGTTATACTTTGAGCAAACACGCTTATTGTGGCTGTAAATAATACAATCACGAGAAGGATTATTTTATGCATTGTTAGTCTGATTAAGAAACTACTTTGTTAAATAATTTGTACGCTAACTCACACACAGACTTATTCCATGTATGATAAGGAAGCTGATAAAAGCTAAGAAATCAAGAAACAAAGGGCGGGTCTCTTAATGAGAAGCTGTATTTATGATTGTTGAGTACGTGTGGAGCTTTATAGAAAGTAAGGTACCAAGATGTTGTTTCAGGAGCTGAAATGGAAAATTGCGCAGTAGGTGGTGTGGTAGCAATAAGCGGAACAAAATCACAAAAAGCACAGTGGTGCTCTGTTTTGTGAACATGTATGCCAATTTCTGTGCAGCGAACATCGTCTTTGTGAATATATGGGTGTGCTATTTCTGTTACCGTTGGGAACAAGAACAGTAACAGAAAAAAAGCTGCCAAATATTTTCTCAATTGCAAAGACATAGTGTAAATATAGCGTTTTAATTTTTAAACACTGTTTTCCCGTCTTTGGTTAATTCAACGTTTTCGCCTTTTCCTCTTAATTCATAATGGTCGTTTTTGTACCAAATTCCCGAGGCAGGTTTTTGACCAACTAATTCAATTTGTTCGCCTCCGTTTAAATAAACTTTCGCCTCATTTGTTGTGTTATTAAAAGTTATATCAAGAGTTTGTCCCTCTTTGTTTTTCAGCGATTTCCTTACAATGTCATCCTTATGCGTAAAAACTACTTTTCCGTCTTTTGTCAAATCGATATCGTTTCCTTTTCCTCTTAATTCGTAATGGTCATTTTTGTACCAAATTCCCGATGCCGCCTTTTGTGCAACCAATTCAATAGTTTCTCCGTTAAAACTAAGAGTTGCAGTTCCTTTTGTATTGTTAAATGTTATTTCTAATTTTTTTCCCTCTTTATCGGTTGACAAAGTTGTTACAATGTCATCAGCAACTGTTTCTGTTTTTGTAGTTTCTGCATTTTCTTCCTTTGTTGTTCCTTTACAAGAATTTAAGAACAGTGCTGTTAGAATTGCGATTGTTAAAATTTTTTTTGTCATTTTTTTTGTTTGATTATTATTGAAATTACTAATTATTCGCAAAGGTTTTCAATTACTGCATATACAATATTTGCTGCAAGTCGTGCAGTTCTCTTGTCATCGTCTAATGGAGGAGAGACTTCAGCGATATCAAAACCGATCACTTTTTTAGATTGTAGTATCTCTTTAGTGAACCTGAGTACATGATTTGGTTTTAAACCAAATGGCTGCAAAGCTGATACTCCGGGAGCAGAGGCAGAGCTAAACACATCACCACAAAGAGTTAGATAAATAGAGTCATTTTCATTAATAAAAGAGGCTATTTTAGCTGAAATACTATCAGGATTGGATTCAACAAACTCGCTTGCAAGCACATATTTAACTCCCAGTGAATCGGCTTTATTGAAAAGGCTTCTGGTATTACCGGAGGTTTGAATTCCTAAACAGAGATAATTAAACTCCTGGTTTTCTTCAGCACAATCATCAGCTATTTGAGAAAACATTGTTCCAGACGAGGGTTGATCGTCATAAGGTCTGAGATCAAAATGAGCATCAAAGTTTATAATTCCAATTTTTGGCTTCTTGGTTTGTTTTTTCAAATGATTGAAAATTCCGTTAAAATGACCATACGACAAGTCATGACTGCCACCTAATACGATTGGGAACAAATTATTATCCAAGATTTGTTCAATGGCAATTTCCAACTGCTCTTGGATCTCCTCCAAGTTACCTTCTACACAAGATAGATTTCCGGCATCATATATTGCTGTTTTGTCACAAAATGGCACCGGCAAACTTGCAAACTTATTTCGGATATCTTTTGGTCCATGTTTAGCACCTACCCTGCCGGAGTTTCTTCTAATTCCTTCGTCGCAACAATATCCTAAAAAACAGATATTAAATTTTGAGGGATCTGTTTTCAGGGTCTCTAAATCTTTTAAGTTGAGCAGTTTAATTATTTGATGCATCCTGAATGAATCAACATCATGTAAATCATCAATCCTTCCTGTCCAGAATTTAGCATCAGTTACACTATAATTTTTCAAATTCATTAATTAAGTCTCTTTTTTTTTGTTTGGTGGTAACGTTTACTTTACGCAATTAACAACAACCTTCTTAAATTAAAAGTTCAGATAGGTAACAAACTAAGGGTTTGTAATGAAATAAGTTGACTGTTTGAAACGAAGCTATTTTATTCGTTAACGACTTGAAAATTCTGCGAATAGCGGG
>JAQVGF010000127.1 GCA_028696875.1 Dysgonamonadaceae bacterium | reverse complement strand
TTTTCTGTGGAACCGTTTTGATAATAGATCATGATAAAATTGAAAAAAAATAAGAAAAGTATTAATGTGCCAAAAAACAATTGTTTTCTGAGTCTTTGATAAGAAAAAGGCAAAGACAACACTTCGACAAGGCTCAGTGACCGGGCTTTCGTCCCGATAGTTATCGGGATGAAATCAAGGAGTTTACATTAAGTAAATGACTGTTTCAAAAACGAGAGTAACGCAGTATTTGCCGTTTTCTTGCAAAGACTATCTATACTTCATAAGTAGTAGAAGCAGTATCCCCTCCCCGCCCCGTCCAGTTTGTATGAAAAAATTCTCCGCGAGGTTTATCTACTCTTTCATAAGTGTGTGCCCCAAAATAATCTCGTTGAGCTTGTAATAAATTGGCAGGCAAACGCTCGCTTCTGAAACCATCGAAATAGCAGAGAGCTGCAGTTAACGCAGGAACCGGAATACCATTTTCTAAGGCAGTTGCACAAACCCGACGCCAGCTCTCTTGGGCTGCTTCAACTTTTTCTTTGAAAAAGGGAGCTAACAACAGATTTTCTAATTTTGGATTAACATCGAATGCTTCTTTAATATCTTTCAAAAATGCAGAACGAATAATACATCCACCGCGCCACATAAAGGCAATGCCTCCATAATTTAAGTTCCAGTTGTACTCTTTTGCTGCCTCCATCATCAAGTCATATCCTTGTGCATAGGAAATAATTTTTGAAGCAAACAGTGCTTGTTCCAAATCATTTATAAATGCTTGTTTATCGCCTTTAAACGCAGGTTTTGTTCCTGATAAGAATTTGGATGCCTTTACGCGTAGCTCTTTTTGAGCCGATAGCGTGCGAGAAAAAACCGATTCGCCAATTAATGTGAGTGGTATACCCAAATCAAGCGCTGTAATAGCTGTCCACTTACCTGTTCCTTTTTGTCCTGCAGTATCTAATATTTTTTCAACCAGCGGAGTGCCGTCCTCATCTTTAAATGCCAATATATCGGCAGTTATTTCAATCAGATAAGAGTCTAACTCTCCCTGATTCCACTTTTTGAATATTTCGTGTTGCTCAAACGCATCCATCCCCAAAAGGTCCTTCATCAGATGATATGCTTCGTTAATTAACTGCATATCACCATATTCAATACCATTGTGAACCATTTTCACAAAATGTCCGGCACCATCCTCTCCTACCCAATCGCAACAAGGTACTCCATCATCAACCTTGGCAGCAATGGATTGGAAAATTTCTTTCACGAATGGCCATGCCTCTTTAGAGCCACCCGGCATCAGCGATGGACCCAAAAGAGCCCCCTCTTCGCCACCCGAAACACCTGTGCCAACGTACAGTAATCCTTTGCTCTCTACATATTCTGTTCTGCGAATAGTATCGGGAAAATGGCTATTACCACCATCTATGATAATATCTCCCGGTTCCATAAGCGGAATAAGTCTGTCAATAAAATCATCCACCGGTTTCCCTGCTTTCACCAACATCATTACTTTTCGTGGCTTGCTAAGCGATGAAACAAATTCTTCTAAAGTATGCGTAGGAATAAAGTTTTTCCCTTTTCCTCTACCTTCTACAAAAGCATCGACTCTTTCTACTGTTCGATTAAAAAGTGCTACCGTATAGCCTTTGTTTTCCATATTAAGAACTAGGTTTTCGCCCATTACAGCTAACCCTATTAAACCTATGTCTGCTAATTTTTTCATTGTTTTTATTTATATCTAATTGTTATTTCTTTTTTAGACGTACAACGCATACCTTATATTTTCTTGTCATTCCGACAAGTGGGAGGAATCTGTTGAAGAGTATGCAAATATTGATGAGATGCTTCTCTACGTCAGCATGACAGAAAGGCTCTCATCTCATAACTCACACCCCTTACCTCGTTACTCGCGCATTTCCTTCCCACACATTCCAAACCATTTGTTCGTTTGCAGGTTGTGCATAATCTGTTAAAAAAGTGGTTGCCAATGCTCCGGTTGCCCAAGCAAATTGTATCCATTTTGATGGCTCCCATTGTTTTAAAATACTGTAAAGCAAGCCACCCACGAAGCCGTCTCCACCTCCAATACGATCAAGGACACCAATCGAACGTGGCTCTACTACATGCCAGTTGTTGTTTTCAAAAACAATTGCGCCCCAAAGATGTTCATTAGCACTTAACACTTCACGCAATGTATTTGCAAAAACAGAAACTTTGGGATATGTTTTTTTCGCATTTAGAATCATTCCTTTAAAAGCCTCAAGCGTTGCTTCAATGTTTTCTCCACCTGCTTCCGGTCCTTCAACTCCTAAACAGAGCTGATAATCCTCTTCATTTCCAATTAAAATATCGGACAAGGAAGCTATTTCATTGAAAGCTTCTCTTAGTTCCTCTTCCCTATTTTTCCAAAAGGTAGCTCTATGATTGAGATCAAAAGATATGAGTGTTCCGTTTTTCTTCGCAAAACGAGCTATTTGAACACAAAACTCACTTGTTTCAGGTGACAGTGCAGCGATTAATCCCGAAATGTGAACCACCTGAACTCCTTCTTTTCCAAAGATTCGATCTAAATCAAAATCTTTGGTACTGAGTGTTCTACCTACTTCACCCGCACGATCGTTTTGAACCCTCGGTCCCCTCGTACCATAGCCACTATCTGCAATGTTGAACTGGTGACGATAGCCCCAAGGATCTCCTTGATCTACTTCCGGTCCTTCATAATCCATGTTTCTACTTCGCAGATTGCTCTTTATAAATTGTGCAATAGCGCTATCTTTTACAAAAGTAGTTAGAACTTTTACGGGAAGACCCAAAAAAGAAGAAATACTGGCTACGTTTGTTTCGGCACTCGTAACATGCATTTCGTACAAGTTACTGCTGTGAACGGGTTGCCCATTAACAGGCGTAATGCGCACTCCGATACTTGTGGGAACTAATAATGAATACTTACTGTTTTGTCTTAATTCTAAAGCCATTTTTTATAATGTTATTTTTCTTGTTTTTATTATTCAACTTAAATTTAGTGTTTTGTCAGAAAACTATTGCAACGTGTAATTTTCTGTTCTCTTACAAAGATTGCTTAGATGCTAAATGCATCAAAACCACCATCTACAACAGTTAATGTACCGGTTACAAATTTTGAAGCGTCGCTTACAAGCCAATGTAATGTTCCTAATAATTCATCAGGCTCACCAAATCTGCCAAAAGGTGTGTGAGCAATAATTGCTTTTCCTCTATCGGTAAAACTTCCATCGCTTTGTGTGAGCAAGGAGCGGTTTTGTTCGGTTATAAAGAAGCCGGGAGCAATTGCATTTACGCGCATGCCATCTCCGAATTTTGTGGCTAATTCGATAGCAAGATATTTTGTAAAGTTAGTAACTGCTGCCTTTGAAGCACCATAACCAACAACACGTGTGAGAGGACGCAACGCAGCCTCGGAGGAAATATTGATAATACTTCCTTTTTTTTGTTCTATCATGCACGAACCAAATACAATGGATGGCAAAACTGTACCCAGAAGATTTAAATCTACAACGGTTTTAAATTCGTTGATATCTAAATCAAAAATTGTTTGATCAGGTCCAATGGTTGCTCCGGGCATATTGCCACCGGCACCATTAATGAGCACATCAATTTTTTTGTATTTTGCTAAAATATCATTTTTATTCTTTTCAAGAATCTCTTTGTTGTTAACATCAGTAACCAAAAATATTGCATCGCCACCTTTGGAGCGCACTTTTTCAATTAACTTGTCGCCTCTTTCTTTGTTCCGTGCCAACACTACTATTTTGGCTCCATGTTGAGCCAAGTATTCTACCATGGCTGCACCTAAAACACCTGTACCGCCAGTAATAACTACTACTTTATCTGAAACATTAAATAACTCGTACATAATTTAAAATTTTAATAATACTATTGTTGAATATACAAAAGTACATCTATAAAACAAATTGAAAGTAATGATTCACGTAATTCCATCTTCAAATAGCGATGAGTTGTCGGAGCGATCAGCTGTCAGCATTCAGCATTCAGCGGTTAGCAGTCAGCCGTCTGCCGTCAGCAGGCGGTTAGCTGTTAGCTTCATGTCATTCCGACCAGCGGGAGGAATCTGTTAAAGATTTTGTAAATCTTCTTGAGATGCTTTTCTGCGTTTAGTATGACAAAAAACTCACACCACTTCCTCACATCATCAAATCACCACATCACCACATCTCATAACTCATACCCCACACCCCAAACCACTTTCCCCCTTAAAACCCAAAAGTATTAGGCAACCACAATGAAATCTCAGGAATATAGGTAACCAACAACAAAACCACAACCATAGCAATAAACATCGGTAATAGCGGTTTAAGAACTTTGTCGATACTAAGACCGGCTACACTGCAACCAATAAATAATACCGAGCCCACCGGAGGAGTACAAAGTCCTACGCTGAGGTTGAGTACCATAATAATCCCAAAGTGAATCGGATCAATACCCATAGAAGTAACAATAGGAAGGAAAATTGGTGTGAAAATCAATACTGCCGGCGTCATATCCATAAAAATACCCACCACAAGAAGAATCATATTAATAAGAAGCAATATTACAAATGGATTATCGGAGAGGGCGATCAAACCTTCGCTGACATTCTGTGGTATATTTTCATAAGCCATAATCCATGATAAACCCAATGATGTAGCCACCAACAACATCACAATTCCGGTGGTTTTTATAGAACGTAGAATGATGTTAGGTAAATCTTTTACTGAAATCTGGCGATATATAAATGCCAAAATCAGGGAATAAAGTACGGCTATTGCCGATGCTTCGGTCGCAGTGAAGAAACCGGCCACAATACCACCAATAACTATAACAAGCATCAATAAACTGGGAATGGCATCTAAGAATTTCCGTGTGTCCGCCAAAGCTCTTTGTTTGTTGTTAATGGTTTTATAAATTGCCCACACACCAAAAATAGCAATAGCAATAAAAAGTAATATTTTGTTTGTAGTGTCCGAAAATGTAGTTATAGAAAATGAAACTCCTTTAAAAATCAATAACAAACCAATAATAATCAACGCAACCACACCCAATGCTTTCATTGCTGCTTTTGTTCCACTCTTTTTGTAAATAAGCATGGTAATAGCCGTTATCATTATACCTATTCCGGTTAAAATACCGGGAATATATCCAGCTAAAAAAAGTGCCGTAATGGATACTCCACCGCTTGCCAAAGAATAAACAATAAGGATATTGCTGGGCGGTATTGACAGCCCGGTAGTTGCGGAAGTAATGTTTACCGCTGCGCTGAAATTTTCAGGGTAACCTTCTTTTTTCATTTCGGGTTGCATAATACTTCCAATGGCTGATGCTGATGCTGCCGCAGAACCGGAAATTGCTCCAAAAAGCATATTAGCCAGTACGTTCACCATGGCAACTCCTCCTGGGATTCCGCCAACAAGGACTCGTGCAAAATCGATTAGCCGAATGGCAATTCCTCCACTGTTCATAATATTCCCCGCTAATATAAAAAATGGAATGGCAAGTAGTGCAAAACTATCAAGCCCTGTGGCCATTCGATGTGAGAATGTGGTGAGAGCAGGAATAAAATCAATACTTACAAGCATAGTCAAAATACCAGAAATGCCGATGCTGAATGCAATAGGCACACCAATAACAAGTAAAATAACAAAACTGAGAACAAGAACAAAAATTCCAATAAATTCCATACTAATTAGTTTTCCCGGTTAGCTTTAACCATGTTATACATATTGTCGATATCAAAATAGGTAATTAATAATCCGCTGATAGGCAGCACTAAATAAACAACTCCGAGTGGTAAACCTAAAGCTGCCGATTTTACCGAGAGATAAAAGCGGGTATAAACCAACCAAGAACCTCCAATAACCATTACAGTAATGGCAAAAAGAATAACAATTACGCTGATTATCATTTCTAATTTGAACTTTCTCTCCTTTGAACTTCGCTGAAGAAGCAGATCGATGGCAAGATGTTCTCGTTTTCCGGCAACATACGCCGCTCCAAATAGACCCACCCAAATTAAAAGGTATCCAGCCAACTCATCAGTATAGCTACTTGGTGAATTCATAATGTACCGACTGGCAACCTGCCATAGGACATCCAATACCAGGACACTCATCAGAAAAACAAGCCCCCATTCCAACACTCTATTAATGATTTTTCGTAGCTTCATATTTTTGTTGTTTTTTTGTCTTTCGTTTTTTTGTTGTTTTGTAAATGCAATTTGTACAACTATGCATCGCGAATTTATTATTATGAATGAGACGTTTCGTGAAACGTCTCTACGAGATACCCACAAATCTCACAGAATTTTCAATTTCACTGGTTACTAATCTCTGATTACTAATGCCTAACTCCCTGGATTCGTTTTATATAGGAATATATTATTTCGTTATCTCTATA
>JAQVGF010000126.1 GCA_028696875.1 Dysgonamonadaceae bacterium | reverse complement strand
ATTTATCATCGTAGACTCTTTTTATTTGTATTGTTTTCATACGTTTCTCTATTTTAAGATTGGAGATTAATCCTCAGGCAGATATGTCAATTCGCCGGCAACAATGCGTGCAGGCTGCGTATAAGGATGTTCCGATGCTTTATTTACTCCCATAATATGTTGTACATCCCAACCATGAGCTTTCAGATAATCGGACACCATAGATCGATGGCATCGCCACCAAACAGCTTCGGAACACATATAAGCCGTTCGCTTTTCCAATGCAATAACAATAAGTTCTTTTATGCCTTCGGCAAACGATTCTGATTCCATATAATCGGCATAACCGCGAAAAGCAGTGTGACGCCATGTCGTGTTTTTCGATTCCGGATTTACTTTTCTTCTTCCACCCAATTTTTTCAGATGTAGATACTCAATGTTGTTTTCTGGTAGCGATACTTCCAATGCTTCTTTATTAAATTGGGGAAATTTGCGAGAGCCGGGATAACTGCGTATATCCACAACAGTTTCTATGTTAAAAGAATGCAGCATAGCCACTAACTCATTTAAACTATGAGTAGAATGTCCAATGGTCCAAACAGTTTTTGATTGGTTAGTTTTCATTCTATTCTAATTTATATGTTGAGTTGGTTGCGATGCTACACCTAATATCATTTATCAAATAATTCAAAACACAATTACTATATTTGAAAAGAAAAGAGTAAAGACAAGGCTTTCGTCCCGCCGTGGCGGGATGAAATTAAGGAGTTTACTCGTAGTAAATGACTGTTTCAAAAACGAGAGTAACGCAGTATTTACTCTTTTACTTACAAATATTACTCTTTCTCCATCTCATCCATAGCCAAAGCCGAATGTGCAAGAGCAGCTCCAGATCTCATTTCGGAAGCAACCCAAATTGCCTCCATCATCTCTTCTTTGCTTGCACCCATTCTCATAGACTCTTTTGTATGTGCACGGATGCAATAAGGACATTGAGTTACGTGAGCTACAGCCAATGCAATCAGATGTTTTGTCTTTTCAGAAAGTGCACCTTCTGCAAAAACTGTATTGCTAAAGTTTTGCCACGCTTTCATACTTTCAGGTGCCAAAGAGGTTCTTTTATGAAGTATCTCTTTGGTTGGGTTAGGATACATATTGGATTTTTCCATCTTTCTTATTCTTTAGTTTCTTTTTATTCAACTTCATCTCTCAAAAATTGTCGCAACACATATTGCAAAATACCGCCGTTGCGATAATACTCAATTTCTATTTGAGAATCTAATCGAGCTATTGCATTAAACTTGGTTTTTTCTCCTCTTTTGTTTTCAACAATAACTTGCACTTCTTTGTGCGGCACCAAATCTTTTTCAATTCCTAAAATGGTAAAAGTCTCTTTGCCGCTAATATCTAATTTCTCGGCTGTGTCACCCTCTTTATATTCAAGTGGCAAAACACCCATCCCCACTAAGTTGCTGCGGTGAATGCGTTCATAGCTTTCTGCAATCACACACTTAACACCCAGCAAGAAAGTTCCTTTTGCAGCCCAATCGCGAGACGAACCACTTCCATACTCCTTACCTGTCAACACAACCAATGGTGTATTATCTTCTTTATACTTCATGGCTGCATCGTAAACAGTCATCTCTTCTTTTTCCGGTAAGTAGCTGGTGTATCCACCTTCTTTAGTAGCTAATTTGTTTTTTATACGCACATTGCTAAAAGTTCCACGTACCATTACCTCATCGTTTCCACGACGTGAACCAAATGAGTTGAAATCCTTTCTGGCTACTCCATGTTCAATTAGATATTTTCCGGCAGCGGAATATTCGTTGAACGAACCCGCCGGCGAAATATGATCTGTTGTTACACTGTCACCCAGCACCAAAAGAGCACGTGCATCTTTTATATCCTGCAATGGTTCCGGTTCGCTTGATATACCATGAAAGAATGGTATCTCTTTTATATAAGTCGAATTCTCGTTCCACTCATACAACTTGCCTGAAGGAATTTCGAGATTACGCCATGTTTCATTTCCTTCGAAAATGTTTCCATAACTTTTCTCAAAATCTTTAGGAGTTAGTACCTGACCCATTATCTCATTAATTTCATCATCTGAGGGCCAAATATCTTTTAAATAGACCGGATTCATATTTGAATCATAGCTTATTGGCTCGTTGGTCAAATCGATATCAACACGACCGGCAATAGCATAGGCGACTACCAGCATGGGCGACATCAAAAAGTTCATTTTCACTTGAGGATGAATGCGTGCTTCGAAGTTTCTATTACCTGACAGAACCGATGTAAGTACCAAGCTCTGATCATCAACTGCTTTCGCAATATCCGGTGCAAGTGGACCTGAGTTTCCAATGCACGAAGTGCAACCATATCCTACCAGGTGAAATTGCAAAGCTTCCAGGTCTTTCATCAAGTCGGCTTTTTCCAGATAGTCGGTAACAACTTTAGATCCCGGTGCGAGCGATGTTTTAACCCATGGTTTTACATCAATACCATGTTCACGTGCTTTTTTTGCAACTAAACCGGCTCCAATCATTACAAATGGATTAGAAGTATTGGTGCAGGAAGTAATTGCCGCAATTGCCACAGCTCCGTCCGAGAGCATAAACTTCTCTTGTCCTCGGGTAATCCAAACCGTTTTCAAACCATTGCATTGATGCGCCTCAATTTCTGTGGGAACATCTTTATTCTCTGATTTTGTTTGAGGTAAATCTCCCCCCTCACCTTCAAAGCGGGTGATTGATTTATCTGCCTCTTTCTCTCTTTCTTCCCAAGAGATATATTCTCTTTGGTATGAAGTATCTAAAAGATGAATAAATTTATCTTTGAAATCCTTTAGGAGTATTTTATCCTGAGGTCTGCTTGGTCCGGCCACTGTTGGTTCAATAGTAGAAACATCAAGTTCTAAAACATCCGTATAATTTATAGCATCTTCATTTTCGCGCCATAACATATTTGTTTTGCAATAGGTTTCAATTAATTCAAGTTGTTCGGGCGATCGATTACTTTGCTTCATATATTCCACCGTTTTATCATCAATGGGGAAAAACGTAACCGTGCAACCAAATTCAGGTGACATATTGCCAATAGTAGCTCTGTCAGGTACGGAAAGATTATTGAGAGCAGGACCAAATACCTCAACAAATTTTCCAACTACGCCATATTTTCGAAGAACATTAGCAATGGTTAGCACCAAGTCTGTTGCTGTTGAACCCAACGGGAGTTTACCCGTAAGTTTTAATCCAATTACTTCGGGCATGATAAAATAGATTGGCTGACCCAATATTGCCGCTTCAGCTTCTATACCACCTACTCCCCACGCAAGAACACCCACGCCGTTTACCATAGGAGTATGACTATCTAAACCTACGGTTGTGTCGGGAAAAGCTTCTCCATCTCTCTCAATAACACCTTTTGAGAGATATTCTAAATTTACTTGATGACAAATTCCCATTCCCGGAGGAACTACGCTAAAGTTGTCAAACGAATTTTGCGCCCATTTCAGAAATTGATAACGTTCTTTGTTTCTACGATATTCCTCATCGATGTTACGATTATAAGAATATTGAGTTCCAAAAAAATCTACCTGAACCGAGTGGTCAATAATCAGATCAACAGGAATCAAAGGATTTATAGTATTGGGATCTTTGCCTTTACGCGCCACTTCTGCGCGCAGCGCAGCAATATCTACCACAGCCGGAACCCCCGTAAAGTCTTGCATTAATACGCGCGCAGGTTTAAACGGGATATCCTTGTCTGTAGCCTCAGGTTTCCAGTTCAAAAGAGTTTCAATATTTTCTCGCGTTACTGCAAAATCATCGTAATTGCGCAATGCATTTTCTAATAAAATGCGAATAGAGAATGGTAGTTTCTCAATTGCATAACCCTGTTTTTGCAATTCCGGCAGGCTGTAATAGGTAAGATTTTTACCGCTAACTTCTAAATTTCGTTTGATCTTAAAGATGTCATTTCCCATGATAATATTTTATTTTTCGTGTTGTATAAGTTTATGTTTATAAATTAATTAAAATACTTCTTTAATGATTGCATCTTCTTTAACATTCAAATTACGAAGTTGTTCTTCAATACTTTTCATCATAGGCTCTGGACCACACAAATAGATGTATTTATAATTGCTAACACCTTGTTTATTAAGAAACTCTTCGTTAATTAACCCATGTTGAAATCCCTCTGTTTGGTCGTTCGAAAGAATATTGACAAACTTCTCGCCTAGCATTTCTTTAAATTCATCTTGATTAATAATGTCTTCTGCAGTTTTGTTTGCAAAGATGAGTTTGCAATTTCTTATTTCATTTTTTGAATGCAGATACCGGAATATCGAAATAAACGGAGTGACACCCGCACCTCCGGCTATAAACGCCCCTTCACCTTTGTAATTAATAGTTCCCCATGCATCTCCAATAATTAACTCGTCGCCGGGCTTTAGAGTCAACAATTGATTGGTTACACCTTGGTGTGGAGGATACGTTTTTATGGTAAACTCCAGATGATCCTCGTTTGGCAAGTTTGTAAATGTGAAAGGTCTTTTCTTTTTCTCCCACCCATCTTTGTTTATTGCTACGCGTGTAGCTTGACCGGGAGTAAAATTGAAATTATCGGGCTTTTCTGTTTTAAACCGCAATACATCATGCGTTACATGATCTACTGATTGAATTTTAATAATGTGCTGTGCCATGTCATTTATTGTTTTAAGTGGTTAATGTAATTATTTTTATTTTTCCTTCCCTTTAATTTTTCTTGCTGTGCACAAGGGAAGAGTGAGTTGCAAGTTGTAAGTGGATGCAATAATTACGAATTACGAATGAATAATTACTAATTTCCTGAATTAGAATTGTTAGTGATCTCTTTATTAATAAAAATGTCCAAAAACCTTCACCTTTTAATTTTCAACCTTTCATTCCTCGTTTAATAAGGTAATAAGGTTGGAGATAGGAGTAAATTCAAAAGTTACTAAAGGATTGTGCCGAAATAACTTGACGCTTTAAACTTGCTCTTTTGTCCTTTAACTTCCCTGAAAATTCATTAAATAGCCCGCTATTCGCAGAATTTTCAAGTCATTAACGAATAAAATAGCTTCGTTTCAAACAGTCAACTTATTTCATTACAAACCCTAAGGTCTAAATACAAATCCTAATAAGGTTTTTGAATGCAAAAGAGTTAGAATTAAAAATTATCCTGCACCCCTCATCATTCCCAACTTTTCACTTTTAGCTTTCAACTCTTTACTCCTCACTCTTAACTCTTAACTCCTCATTCTTAATTATCAATCAACTCCTCTTCCATTACAATTGCTTTTGGAAACAGAATATTATTCTCTAAATGAATATGTAAATGCAAATCGTCTTCAAACTCTTTCAGCATTGCATATGTCACTCGGTATGTGTTGCAAGCATCTTCCGGTGGAGAATAATGATTACTCAACTGATCTATATTCCTAAAACGATCTCCTTCGGCCAAATGTTCGTCTTCCATTGAATTAATTGGATTTTTGATAGTACCAAAGTGTGGTCTTTGCAACTGTCCGCCACTTCGCTTCGCACTTTCCATTTTCCGGATGAAGGGAAACAATACCAATTCTTCCTTTTTCATATGTTGCGCTAAATTCTCTACTACTTTTTGATAGAGGTCTTTAATTTGATAAAGCTCGGGATGGTTATCGCCATGAACATCACAAATTTTGTTTAAATAGGGTTTTATCTCAAATGATTTATCTTCCACATATCGATGATGGGTTTTCTCAATGTAATCTGCTAACAAATCTAATGGCCATGATTGAAAATCTACCCCAGCCGAATTATTTGCATTGCCAATACTGTTTAAATCATTTAGCACAATATCAACGTCCATTTTTTTAACACTGCATGCATCATTGATGGTTCTGTTGCCTTGACAACAAAAGTCGATGCCATATTTTTTAAATACCGATGCGGAGCGATAGTCTTTTGCTACCAATTCACCTATAATTTGATCTTTTTGAATTTCCATTTTGTTTGATTTTAATAACTCAATTAAATTTGAGCTTAGTTTATATGAAAAATTATATACTAATAGAACACTTCTGCGTAATAAACATATTTTAATTCTTATCTTCTATCTCTTTTTTTATCAGTTTTATTAAATGATCTACTTCAAAACCTCCAACTTTGCTTACCATATCAAGGGTTGCAATATTTTTCATTGTTTTAAATACGACCGGGTTTGTTAAATTATTATAATTTGGTGAAAGTGATACCAAAAAATCTTTTATAAAAGGATATTGACTTATCAATGTTCCAATTACTGTTTTTGGACTTATTTCGATTTGAACATCGGTTGTGTATACTGTTTCTTCTGAATTCATTTTGCTTGTTTTTGTTTTAATGTCTTTCTCTTTATATGTCTCCGACATCGAGTTTTCCCATGACAAAAGTCTCCTACTTCCTTTTAAACTTC
>JAQVGF010000125.1 GCA_028696875.1 Dysgonamonadaceae bacterium | reverse complement strand
CTAAGGTAAAACTACAATGCTTAAAAGAATTTCATGAAATAATTACTATATTTGTTTTTTTATAAATATTTTAGGCTCTTCCTTTAAAGATATTTTGGTAAAACAATAAAACAACAACAGTATTATCAATTATAAATTAAACGATAAACCTGCTCCACTTCCTTTTGCACTCTACGGTTTGCAATGGCTTGCCATTTCTGTGCCAATAATATTAATTTTGGGACATGTGCTTGGCGAAATTCATTTTGACGATGCGCCTTCTCAAATATTCTACCTGCAGAAACTTTTTTTATTGGCTGGTCTGTTTTTGACAGTGCAAATTATTTGGGGACATAAAATGCCTCTGATTATTGGTCCGGCTTCTGTGCTTCTTGTTGGAATTGTCTCTTCTTTAAGTTTCTCCTATTCCGTAATTTATACATCTGTCGCCGTGGGCGGTGTGTTTTTGCTTCTGTTGGCTGTGAGTGGTTTGTTAAGAAAAATCAGCTTTTTATTCACACCGCGCATTATTGTTGTTATACTGTTATTGATTGCTTTTACATTGGCACCCGTTATACTAAACCTTGTGTTTGATAACTCGGCAGGTTTTGAGAATTTTCATCTTTGGTTTGCCATTGGTTTAGCATTACTTATGCTAATGATGAACAAATGGTTTACAGGAATTTGGAAATCAATTGTCATTCTTCTTGGTTTAATCATTGGTACAGTTGTTTATCTACAATTTGGTAAGCCATTGACGGCTGTATCAACAATATCGTTATCAGGAATATTGACATCAGATACAACATCTTTTTTTATTTTTCCGTTGGAATGGGATTTTGGTGTAATAACTGCATTTCTCTTTTGTTATTTTGCTCTGCTTATCAATGAATTAGGATCGATACAATCAGTGGGAGCTGTTTTGGATTTGAAAGATATGGACAAGCGCACCCAACGCGGTGTTGCGGTAACCGGCTTGTCAAATATTTTTGCCGGCATGCACGGTGTAATTGGTTTGGTTGATTTCTCGCTCAGTCCCGGCATTATTTCTGCTACCAAGTGTGCATCGCGCTTTGTGCTTATTCCGGCCGGAATTGGTCTGATGGCAATATCTCTGTTCCCGGAAGTTATAAGTTTATTAAATCAGATACCATCGCTTGTCATTGGTTCTGTTATGTTCTATTTGATGGTATCGCAACTTGCTTCAGGTTTTCAACTCATGGGAAAACAAAAAGCAGTATTCGATTTTGAGACTGCCACAGTGATAAGTTTCCCCATAATGTTGGCAGTCCTTATATCATTTTTGCCTGCTCCGGTTGTTGAATCTATTCCATTAATTGTTCGCCCCATTTTGTCAAATGGGTTTGTTATGGGAGTAATAATGGTTATCATTTGCGAACATTTGATTTTCAGGAGGAAAAAAAACAAGAATATATGAAAGCAATTGTGTTTTACGACGACTTATGCGGCGTTTGCAACTATTGGGTAAATTGGATTTTAAGACACGACACAAAAAAACTTTTTTATTTTGCAGCATTGCAATCGGAATTTGCAAATAAGTTTTCTCATCATTTTAAGTTTACATTTCCATTAGAAACAATTGTTGTTTGGCAAGAAGATGCAGGTTTTTTATTGAAATCAGATGCATTGCTCTACATATTCGAAACTATTAAACCCTCATCGTTTCAGGTAAAAATGTTTAAACTTATTCCAAAATTTTTGAGAGATACTGCTTATACCATTTTTGCTTATTTCAGACGATACGTACCAATGAAACAATGCGAAATTCCATCGGAAGAAGATAAAAAACAGTTTATGACAGAGAAATCGCTTCAAGAATTTCTAAATATCCCGAAAGATTGAACAAAAAGTACTATTTTTGTGCGTTATAAATAAAACCCTATCGAGATATCTTTATGAAGAAAGTAACAATATTAGACAAAGAGTTCGAATTGTTTATCGAATCAAACACAATTCAGGAGAACATCAAACGTATTGCAACCGACATAAACAACGATTTGGAAGGTAAGAATCCTATTTTTGTAGCAATTCTAAACGGTTCGTTTATGTTTGCCGGCGATCTGATGAAGCATGTAACAATTCCTTCGGAAATTACTTTTGTACGCATTGCTTCTTATAAAGGTGTGAGAAGTACGAAAGATGTGAAGGAGGTTTTGGGCCTCGTAGAAAACATTAAAGACCGAACCGTTGTTATAGTAGAAGATATAGTGGATACGGGACATACCATCGAACAATTGATAAGTCAATTTGAATTGTTGAGACCAAAGGAAATTAAAATTGCTACGTTGCTGTTCAAGCCAGAAGCATTGGTGAAAGGTGTAAAGCCTGATTTTGTAGCATTAGAAATTCCTAACGACTTTGTTGTAGGGTTTGGATTAGATTACGATGGATTTGGGCGCAATTTGCGCGATATTTATAAAATTAAACCCTAATTTGATTACTAATACGTTCTGCAAAAAATTAATTAATGGAATTAACGAAGGATTTTAAGAGAGAATTAACCGTTTTTTAAATTTTTTGTTCGGAAAAATAGGTGACATATCAAAAAAATATCTATTTTTGTATTTGAAGATAATGGTAAGTAAAAAAGAAAACACATTTAATTAGCAAAAGACATGGAAGTTAAAAAAGCACCGCAAGCAAACATTGAAACGCACAAGACCACTTTTTTCCTGATGGGAATGGTAGTAGCCTTGGCAGTTCTATTTGTTGGCTTTGAGTGGTCGTCTCCTATTTCTAAGTTAGACGAAACGGTGATTGTACAAGATGTGCTGGCAGAAGAAGAAATTGAGATTACTCAACGCGAACCAGAGCCACCACCCCCACCACCTCCACCAGAGCCTGAAGTACCTGAAATTATTGAGATGGTAGAAGAAAAAGTTGATACCAAAATTGATTTATCTTCATTAGAAGACGATCAATCTAAGGCGCAAGTTCAAACTTACACGCCTCCACCACCACCAAAACCGGTTGAGGAAGAAGCTACCGAAGAAATTTTTGTTGTCGTTGAACAACAACCCGAATTCCCAGGCGGAATGGCAGCGTTGATGAAGTTTTTAGGAGACAACATAAAATATCCCGTTATTGCACAAGAAAATGGTATTCAAGGACGCGTTATCACCAACTTTGTTGTAGAGCGTGACGGAAGTATCACAGACGTGCAAGTTGTTAGAGGACAAGACCCATCGTTAGACAAAGAGGCGGTACGAGTTATTAAAACAATGCCGAGATGGAAAGCTGGTCAACAACGAGGAAAACCAGTACGTGTGCGATTTACATTACCGGTTGTATTCCGTCTTCAAAACTAACAAAATCATTTATAATTATAATTTGATTTGAAAAATCAATAAACATAAAAGCTGCTTTATATTGAACATATAAAGCAGCTTTTATTGCTTTTACTATAAATTTGCTCATTAAATGATATATACTTCTGCAGAATTAGAAAACAAAATTAATTTAGCTATCGCGGAATTAAATTTTAAGAACGAGCCAAACTCACTGTTCGCACCTATTAAGTATATTTTATCGTTAGGTGGGAAAAGGCTAAGACCTATTTTGGCTTACATGGCAACCAATCTTTTTTCGGACGACATTGAAAAAACCACTTCTCCGGCTATTGCCATTGAGATGTTTCATAACTTCAGCTTGCTGCATGATGATTTAATGGACAATGCAAGTCTTCGACGTGGACAACCAACAGTACACCTCAAATGGAATGCTAGCACAGCAGTGCTTTCGGGTGATGCTATGCTTATTGATGCTTATAATTATATTTCAAAAGTCCCTGAAAACGTATTATCTGATATTTTAAAGGTTTTTACAACTACTGCCATGCAAGTTTGCGAAGGACAGCAATTTGATATGGACTTTGAACAACGTCTCAATGTGAAAGAATTTGAATATATAGAGATGATCCGTTTGAAAACTGCAGTTCTTTTGGCGGCTTCCTTAAAAATTGGCGCACTGTTAGGCGGAGCAAGCAAAAAAGATGTGGAGCAATTGTATGATTTTGGGATAAATATCGGCTTAGCTTTTCAGTTGAAAGACGATTTGTTAGATGTATATGGAGATACGCAAAGTTTTGGTAAAGAAATTGGCGGCGATATATTGAGCAATAAAAAAACATTTTTACTGATAAAGGCTCTTGAAAATAGCAATGAGAAAGATAACGCAACTCTTCAGAAGTGGATATCAGCCAAAAATTTTGATACGGATGCTAAAATAAATGCTGTTAAAAAAATATACGATGAATTAAATCTGGATTTTATTACCAATAAACTCATACAAAAATATTATCTTGCAGGATTAAAATGCCTGTCAGAAGTAGATGTTTCTGAAGACAGAAAGAGAGAACTTCTCATCTACACTAATAATTTAATGAATAGAGAAAAATAAAAGAGAGACATGAGTAACTCTGTGTAATATTTTTTTGTTTTTCTGCTCTTAGAAAAAAAAGAATTAAAACTACATATGCCCTATAGACGATTGCCCAATACGGACAATGCCCGTATAAAAGCATTGAAAACAGCTATTAATAAGTGTTCTAACACCGATTTTAATGACGTTGTTGTTTCAATGAGAACTTTACATAAAGCGAAATCTGCCGTTGGAAAATTCGAACGAATGTGCAAAATATATCAGCAAACTTTTGATACTCAAATAAAAGCAAACAAATCCTTTCAGAAACAGATAAAAAATGCGCGAATATATTTGTCGCACTTTATTCAAGTTCTTTATTTATCCATTATACGAAACGAAATTAAGCCTAACAATCTCTCCTTATATGGTTTAGACGAAAGCAATATGCTTGTTCCCGATTTGTCAACTAACGAAATGGTGCTGGAATGGGGTCAGAAAATCATCGAAGGAGAACAAAAGAGAATTAGCAATGGCGGTGTTCCTATATACAATCCCACAATTGCAAAAGTGAAAGTGATGTATTCCATTTTCAAAGATGGATATCATACTCAACAGATTCACCAAAAAGCAACGAATCGTACGCAAAATGAAGTTGTGAATTTTAGAGCAGAAATTGATACGCTAATTTTAGAATTGTGGGATCAAGTAGAAAATGCAAACATGAACCTACCTGCTCAAAAGAAAATAGATAGAAACAAAGAATATGGAATTGTCTATTACTACCGGAAAGGAGAGGCATTGAATAATGCTGATTGATACGCATGCTCATTTATACGTGGAGGAATATAACAACGATTTGGACGATATTGTTACTGCTTCCAAGGAACATAGTGTAGAAAAAGTATTACTACCCAATATAGACACTTCTACGATAGCTCATCTTAAAAGAGTTTACAAAAATTATCCTGATTTCTTTCTCCCCATGATGGGATTACATCCCACAAGCGTAAAGTCAGATTACAAAGCACAATTGCAAACAGTCCATAACGAACTGAAGAGTGGTGAGAAATATGTTGCGGTGGGAGAGATAGGAATTGACCTTTATTGGGACACTACTTACATAAAAGAACAAACTGAGGCTTTTGAGACTCAATTGCGATGGAGTATTGAGGAAAATTTACCGGTTTCTATTCACTCCCGCAATTCTTACAAAGAAATAGTGGAAAGTCTGAACCGAATAGGTAATAAAAATTTAAGAGGCTCCTTTCATAGTTTTAGTGGAGATATCAACGATTTGCAGGAGTTGTTAGTGTTTGAGAATTTCTATTTAGGCATCAACGGAGTGGTTACATTTAAGAATTCAACGTTGTCAACAGTTTTAAAAAATTGTCCGATAGAAAGAATCGTTTTAGAAACAGATTCCCCATATCTTACTCCTGTGCCATATCGAGGTAAAAGAAACGAGCCAAAGTTTTTAAAACAGATTAATCACGCATTATCCGTAATTTACGGTATAGAGGAAGAAGATATGGCACAAATAACTAAAAGTAACGCCATCCGTCTTTTTGGTATAGATGCCTGAATCACTGCATATTATCTTATAAAATATACTCAATCCCTTTATTCATCAATAAATTTATTGTATTTAAGGATGGTTATATTGGATAATTTCTTTATTTTTGTCATGCAAATGAGATGTAAGTGAAAAAAAAGTCGTATTTTGCAACGATTTCTAAAAACTCTCCTCATTTGGAGAGATGCTCGAGTGGTTGAAGAGGCTCGCCTGGAAAGCGGGTATACGCCAAAAGTGTATCGTGGGTTCGAATCCCACTCTCTCCGCACAAAGTATAGAGCGCACATAATATAAGTTTTAATACTGGAAAATAAGAAAGATAAAACGTTTAAATATAAAAAGTAATAACGTCAATAATCATTTTAAATTAATAACAAGTTAAATTCATTAATCCTCAAAAAATTGAACACACAATGAAAAAGTTATTTGCAATTTTAGCACTCTTAGGACTTATGTCTGTAGGAATGCAATCGGTTCTTTTAGCACAAGACGCAGAAGCACAACCTGAAACAGAGCAAGTTGCTCCACCGGTTACACAAAC
>JAQVGF010000008.1:3494-28536 GCA_028696875.1 Dysgonamonadaceae bacterium | reverse complement strand
TGTATAAATAGGGTTTACCAGAAAGCCCCTTGTTTTTGAGTTTTTGATAAAAAGCGTTTATAACGCGATTAAATAAACAATCAATTAAATCAGTATTACTTAAATATTGATTTAATTGTTACAAACAATTAACCAACTGCCCCTTCCCGTTATAGCAACGGGACAGGCAGTTGCAAACGAGAGGCAGAGAAAACAAAAAAAACAGTAAGTTTAATTAAAAACTCACTGCTTTTTTTTATGTGTTAATATAGAAAATCCGAAGGTTTTATCATTGCACTGAATTTACTTATTCAGCTTTTTTGTCATCTTTAACTGGCTCTTCTTTAGGAGCATCTTTAGCTTCTTCCTTAGCTACCGGAGTTTCTTCCTTCTTAGTTTCCTTAGCCGGAGCTGCTTTTTCTTCCTTTACAGGTTCTTCTACAGGAGTAGATTCTTCCTTTTTAGGAGCTTCTTCTACCGGAGCATCTTTTGTTTTTTCTTCTTTAGGAGCTTCTTCTACTGCCGGTGTTTTTGCAGCTTTAACTTCTGCTTTATCTTCCTTTGGTGCTTCTTTTTCAGTAGTTGCTTTGACTTCTTCCTTTGGTTTTTCAGCTTCCTTTGGTTTTTCAGCCGGAGCCTCTTCTACTTTAGGAGCTTTTGCAGCTTTTTCAGCTTCAAGTTTAGCTATTACTTCAGCATTTTTCTTAGCTATCTCATCAGCACGAGCTTGATTTGCCTTTTTCTCAGCATCTAAACGAGCTTTGTCTTCAGCACGTTGTTTTTCTTCTTCTGTGCTTTTTATTGAATCAACAGTTTTTTGTTTGTTTGCCAGCCATTCTTCAAATTTACTATTTGCATCTTCTTCAGTGAATGCGCCTTTTGCTACACCACCTAATAAGTGTTTTTTCATTAAAACACCTTCGTTCGATAAAATATTACGAACTGTATCGGATGGTTCTGCACCTGTTTGAAGCCAATATAAAGCTCTGTCGAAATCTAAAGTGATTGTAGCAGGATTTGTGTTCGGATTATATGAACCGATCCTTTCAATGTACTTTCCATCCCGTGGAGCTCTGCTATCCGCAACGATTATCTGATAAAAAGGATGATGTTTACGTCCTCTTCTTTGTAAACGTAGTTTTGTTGCCATTTAGTTTTTTTATTATTAAATATTTATTGTATTTGCGGGTGCAAAGATAAAAATAATTTCCGGTTATCGGAAAGCTTTGTGGGTTTATTATTTTAGGTCTATTTATTTTATTGCGGTTTCGGTTTTTTGTGATTTTGGTTTTTCGTAAATCCAAGAGAACATAGAAAAACTCCTTACTCCTTAACACTTCCATATCTGACACACCACATAACCCATAACTCATAACCCATAACCCATATCTCTTAGACTGTCAATTTTGCTTGCGCTAACAAATAATAATCCAAAATTGTGAGTGCCGCCATTGCTTCTACAATGGGCACTGCACGAGGAAGAACACATGGGTCGTGTCGCCCTTGAGCTTTTATGCTTGTATCCTCTCCGGATTTGTCGACCGTTTTTTGATCTCTCAAAATAGTAGATACGGGTTTAAATGCTACCCGAAAATAAATATCCTGACCATTGGATATTCCAGCTTGAATACCTCCGGAGTTATTGGTTCGTGTATTTATTTTCCCATTATCATTGAAAAACTCATCATTTACTTCCGATCCCCGCTTACTCACATCGAAACCTTGCCCATATTCAAAACCTTTCACAGCGTTGATGCTTAACATAGCACTGCCTAATGCTGCGTGCAGTTTCCCAAAAACAGGTTCGCCCAATCCAACCGGAGTTCCCTTCACAATGCAAGTGATAACGCCGCCAATGGTGTCACCCTGTGATTTCACCTCTTCTATCAGCTCAATCATTTCTGCCGCTTTCTTCAAATCGGGACACCGTATAGCTGTTGATTCTATCTGTGATAAATCAAATTGAGAATAATCATTGTTCACTGCAATTTCACCAACTTGAGAGGTGTATGCTGTAATATTTATTGAGAGCTCTTTTAAAATTAACTTTGCTACAGCTCCCGCCACTACCCGAGCAATTGTTTCGCGAGCCGAAGAACGGCCACCACCTCGATGATCGCGATTTCCATATTTTTGTGCATACGTATAATCGGCATGAGACGGGCGATAAATATTTTTCAGATTATCGTAATCGGAAGAGTGTTGATTTTTATTGTAAACATTAAATGCAATGGGTGCACCTGTAGTTTTTCCTTCGAAAATTCCCGATAAGAAAACCACTTTGTCTCCCTCTTCGCGAGGTGTAGTGATGTCGGATTGTCCGGGACGTCTTCTGTCCAGTTCATTTTGAATATACTCTATATCCATATCAATGCCCGATGGGCATCCATCTATGATGCCTCCAATTGCCTGTCCGTGGGATTCGCCAAAGGAAGTTAGTCTGAAAATATTGCCAAATGTATTCATTGTAAATGTTTTTTACCTATACTACACTACAATTTCCTTATCGCAATAATAAGAAAAAGAATGAAAGAAAAAATCACAGTCCGGTTTTTCAAAACACAGTTCTGTGATTTTTATTTCTAATATGTTGTATATATATATAAGGGTCTTTGATAAATTTTCGAAAACGCAATGCATTGCGCCTCTACTCGTATCTCATAACCCGTATCGCATAACGTATTACGTTAATCAGCAACCGTGTCCTCGAGAACCGCAGCTATCATCGGCGCAACCTGAACAACCGCCACTATCTTGTGTAAATAATGATGCAATTTCGTCCGGAGTAGCTTCACGAACATCAATAACACTTCCTGTGAAATGCATTGTTTCGCCGGCTAAAGGATGATTAAAGTCCATTGAAACAACATCATCTTTTACTTCGATAATTGATCCCATTAATTTATTACCGTCGGTATCCATCATAGGAATAGTATTTCCTTCGTATAAAATCTCGTCATCGATTTCGCCGTTCACCTGAAAAACATTTTTAGGAAGTTCTATAATTTTTTCATCGTCATATTCCCCGTATGCTTCGTCGGACGTAAGCGTGAAGTCGAAACTATCACCTACGTTCTTTCCATGAATCTGATTCTCGAATGATTGTAACATGGAGTTAGTCCCAAAAATAAATTCTAACGGTGTTTCTTTTGTGGCTTGCTCCATTAGTTCTTTTTCTTCGTCTTCGCCAACGTGCAAGTCATATGCAAGTTTTACGTATTTGTTTACTTCTATTTTCATTTTGCTGTTTTTTTCTTTTAAGTATCTGTTTATTATTTAATTGCGAGTTTGTTTTGTTACATCCTTACTAATTGGGTAATCAGTTATAACAATTCAAATCCGTTTTGTTTCACAAAGTTACTGCTTTTTTCAAATTATCCAGTGCTTTTTCGATAGTACTTCGCGGACATCCAACATTTAAGCGCATAAATCCTTCTCCTTCTTTGCCAAATATCTTTCCGCTATTTAATCCTAATTTTGCTTTATGTATAAAAAGATTTTCAAGCTCTTTTTGAGTCAAATTCAATTCCCTGCAATCGAGCCAAATTAAAAAAGAAGCCTCCGGCATAACTACTTTTATTTGAGGTATATTTTTTTGTAGATATTTATCTACAAAATCAATGTTCTTTTGAATATATTCAATAGCTTGATTCAGCCACTCTTCGCCTTGGCTATAAGCATATTGAGAAGCTAAATAACCAAAAATCGTTCCTTCGCCCAATTGACGTGCATTGAGATAATGAAAATAGCGTTTGCGTATTTCTCTGTTTTCAACTACGGCAAATGAACTAACAATTCCGGCAATATTAAATGTTTTGCTGGGAGCCATAAGTGTAATGTTGTTCTTAGCAGCTTTGTCCGAAACTGTTGCAAACGGCGTGTGTTTGTAACCGGGCAAAGCAAGGTCGGAATGAATTTCATCCGAAATAACAAGAATATCATTGTCGAAACAGATTTCCGCCAATTCATGTAACTCTTCTTTAGACCAAACACGACCCGCAGGATTGTGTGGATTACACAAAATAAGCATTTTGCAGCCGGTTTTTGCAAGTTCACGCAGATTGTCGAAGTCCATCCTATATTGTCCGTTCTCTAAAATCAAGGGATTATTCACAACAACTCTATCTAATCCTTTGGTAATACTTTTGAATGGAGGATATACCGGGGGTTGAATAATGATTCTATCATTTACATCCGTAAACTCATCAATTGCAAACGCATATCCTTTCACAACGCCCGGAACAAAACTAATTGCCTGCTTTTCTATCGTCCAATTATGCCTTTTTCTCAACCAATTAATAATCGAATTATAATATTCTTCATCGGGAACAACATATCCAAAAATACCGTGTTCCACACGTTGTTTTAGAGCTTCCGTAATTTCCGGAGGAGACAAAAAGTCCATATCGGCTACCCACATTGGCAGAATATTCTCTTTGCCAAAAACGTCTTGTAAAGAGTCGAACTTTACGGAGTGTGTGTTTTTTCGATCTATTATCTGATCGAAATCATATTTTCTATTCATAAACAAATTGTTTTTTTATCATTCGTAGTAGACACTTTTTAGCCATTCATTTTTACGAGCCTCTTTACTTCCAAAACTGAGCGATTCGAAAGTTAGCCCAATCATAAATTGATGAGAAGAAATTGAAGTTATTAAATTATTTACATCGGTATGATAATAATTTCCTAAGTATCCTGCTCGCAAAGTTAAATTTCCGATAGGATAATCTGCAGTAATATAGTTCCTTAATCCCCTTTGATTAGCAGGAGAACCTAAATGAATTGTTCCTTTATTATTCCCTAAAACAAAAATCTCATAATAAGAGTGCCCATATTCCGGAGAAAAGAAAACTCCTAACAAAGGAGAGGTAATTTGCCAGCGAAAAGTTAGCATCTTCCAGTTGTAAAATGCAAGAACAGACAAGTTTATATTGGTAGATGCCTTAAGTTGAGCCGGATTATTGCTGTTTCGGATATTATAGATTCCACCCAAAGAGAGATCAGCTCCGGCACCCCCAAGCAATCGAAACGATTGGTTTTTAAGAAGTGGATAAAATCCATTTATTTTATAATCAAGATTACCGTAATAAGTTTTTGTGTTCCCAATTGGGTTTTCGGTAGATGAAGTTTGTAAAAAATATTGCTGCTGAAGCAGCAGTTTATCGTTAAAGAGAGAGGTTGCATTTAATCGCTCATGCATGAGAGAAAGAGAGATTCCGTTATATTCCAAAGGCGATAAGTAAGTATCGGTCAAATACATTGTTCCAATGCCAAAAAGCGTAGACTGATTGACCGATTTTTTTATTGGGATATCAAGTTCGCTCTGTCCTATTGCCGCATTTACAGCATAAAACAAAAACAGGATGCCCATACAAATTCTTTTTATCATTCCCGGTATATTTTAGCGGACTTATTTATAATTACCCGGTACAACAGAAAGGCATTATTGCAAAATTTTTCCAAGAGTTTCTTGCAATGATTAGAACAGTTTCAACTGTCCGGTTATTTCATCCCGAGTATCTTCTTGACTTTTCTCTTCTTTATTACTGTTCTCGTTGTCATCCTCGTCGTCGGGACTTATCTCAATTTTTTTGGATCCCAATATTTCCTCTTCTTCGTCAATCTCCGGAAAACGCAAAGGTTCTAACTCTTCTACATAATCTACTTCGTAGTTAGATATGCGCTTGCCTTTGGCTCGATAACTTTTTATGCCAATAAATTCATCTGCATCAAGTTCAATTGGGTCTCTGAATTCGTCGTCTCCTCCAAAGATTGCTTTAATGCGGGCATAATAAACATCGGACAACAAATATAACGAAGAATCAGGATTCTCGCCCATAAAGTTCAGTGTTTTTTCTGAATCTTCAAATGTAAACCTCTTTAGATAAGCGAACTTCTGATCTGCATCATACAAAGCTGCTGTCCATATTTTTTCGGGATCAAATTTCTCAATTCTCAAAATTTTTGAAGAAAAATGGTTGCTCAAATCGAAGTTTGTCACGTAAAAATCTCCATTTTTCAAAACAACCAAAATCTTGTCATCTCCATGAAATTCACCCAAATATATTCCTCTTTCATCGTAATTTAGCCGTATCACATCCGGGTCGAACCATACCTTACGTCCACCCAACGTGGAAACACCTTTTTGCTTTAAAGTAATTTTATGAACTTCCGATTTTGTGAGAATATTTCCTATTGCTCCTCTTCCCCGGATTGCTATTTCACTGAAATCTTTCTCGAAAGATAAAATGCGCATACGGGGTTTTGGTTTCAGATATACTTTTACTGTTTCTGCTTCACCGTTTGGATTGGCACTGAAATATGCAATTCGTGAGCCCGGTTTTCCGCGTGTGAGATCATAATCTTTATCGCGCGTTACACCCGGAACGGCAAAACGTTTGATGTAATGAGGCGACAGCTTTCCACTTCGATAAATTACATTGTAAATAGTTCGTTTGTCATTTCGCTTAAATACATTGGCAAATAAAATATTTTTTCCGACAAACATTTTCTCGCTCACTTTCACCACTTTGTATTTTCCATCTTTAAAAAATACAATTACATCGTCCAAAAGAGAACAATTGCTAATAAACTCATCCTTTTTGAGTGAAGTACCAATAAATCCCTCTGCACGATTCATGTATAGCTTTTCGTTGGCTTCCACAACTTTTGCGGCTTCAATGGTTTCAAAACTACGGATAACAGTCTTGCGTTCCCAATCTTTGCCATATTTATCCTTCAGCATAATAAACCATGAAATGGTATAATCTACCAAATTTTCAAGGTTGTGTTCTGTTTCAATTATTTGATTTTTGTATCGGGCAATTACTTCATCAGCTTTGTCAGAGTTAAATTTCAGGATACGAGCCATTTTAATCTCCATCAAACGTAAGATATCTTCTCGATTGATTTCGCGAATAAAAGATGGTTTGTGTGGAGTTAAACGTTTGTCAACGTGTTCAATTGCCACATCTATGTTCTTCGAATTCTCAAACTCTTTGTCTTTGTAAATTCGTTCCTGAATAAATATTTGTTCCAATGAGGCGAACAAAAGAGCTTCTTCTTTTTCATGTTTATCAATCAGAAGTTCCTGACGCAACAATTCTTTGGTGTTGTCCACCGAAGAACGGAGCAAATGACTTACATTTAAAAAGTGTGGTTTGTCGTTTTCAATAACACAACAATTGGATGAAATGCTGATCTCACACTCGGTGAATGCATAGAGCGCATCAATAGTTTTGTCCGACGAAACTCCTGCAGCAAGTTGTATTTGAATTTCAACATTTTGCGCTGTTATATCATCTACTTTTCTGATTTTAATTTTGCCTTTGTCGTTAGCTTTCAAAATTGAATCAACAACAGATGCAGTTGTTTTACCAAAAGGAATATCTTTGATAACGAGCGTTCTGTTATCAATTTTCGCAATTGTTGCGCGAACTTTTACTGCTCCACCCCGTTCGCCATCGTTGTAGCGCTCCACATCTATGTAGCCTCCGGTTAAAAAATCGGGATAAAGTTTAAATTCTTTGTTCTGTAAATATGAAACCGCAGCGTCGCACAATTCATTAAAATTGTGTGGTAATATTCTGGACGAGAGACCTACTGCGATACCCTCGGAGCCTTGCGCCAAAAGCAATGGAAATTTTACGGGAAGTGTTATTGGTTCCTGGTTACGTCCGTCATATGAGTTTTTAAAGTTTGTAGTTTTGTTATTAAACATCACTTCCAAAGCAAACTTCGAAAGCCGTGCTTCAATATAACGTGGTGCTGCCGAACCATCGCCTGTGAGTATATTTCCCCAATTCCCCTGACAATCAATCAGTAAATCTTTTTGTCCCAACTGCACCAAAGCATCACCAATGGATGCGTCGCCATGCGGATGAAACTGCATGGTGTTGCCAATAATGTTTGCTACTTTGTTGTACCGCCCGTCGTCCATTCTTTTCATTGAATATAGGATACGACGTTGCACAGGTTTCAAGCCATCGTTTAAATGAGGAACGGCACGTTCCAAAATCACATATGATGCGTAGTCAAGAAACCAGTTTTGATACATCTTTGATAAATTCAAAGGTGCATCGTCACTAATTTTGCGTGGTGTTTTAGAGCTTACCGCCTGTTTGCGATCAAGTTTTTTTTCGTTATTATCATCTTTGGACTCGTTATCGATATTATCGATACCATCCTTATCTAAATTTTTAGAGGACATATATTTCTAATAGGTGAAAAACAAATATATAGACAATGATATTCCAAACTAATTGTTTTTCATATGTTCGGAATAATTAAAGTTGTAAAAAATCGCTCAAAGGTATCTATTTCTCGTGTGATTTCCAAACAAGATAATCAATGAAACTGAAGATTAATTAAATTAATCTTCAGTTTCATTGAACCTCACGCTCGCTCTTGTTTACAACGAGGGGCTATTGGTCAATTGTTTGTAACAATAAAATCAATAATTCTCATTTTAAATCTATCTTGTAATCCCTTCCCGTTATATCATCAGAACAAGCTTGTTACAAACGAAGAGAAGTAGCAATAAGACTCTCAATTGTTGATATTTATTCACGTTTGATGCGATATCTCACAATTTCACTGAAATATCATCAATTACATTAAACCTCTTTACTTCTATTTTGTTTAACCTATAGTTGAAAGCAATTTTTTGGCATTATAATATACTATTCCATATTTAACTTTCATAAAGATCACGATTATGACAACAATCATTTCAAAAATGCATTATTTAAAATCGATAAAGCATGCTCTTTTAATCTCTGTTTTGGCAGTACTCATTCAAGCATGTGGAAGCGTTCCTATTTTGGGTCGCAAGCAACTTTTATTAGTTCCCGACCAGGAAGTTCTGGCACTTAGCCTTACTCAATATCAGGATTTTATTCGTAACGCTCCTGTTGAAAAAAACACGACACACGCCAAACAAGTTACCACTGTTGGAAAAAGAATAGCATCTGCTGTAGAAACATTTTTCAAAAACAACGGATATGAATCGGAATTAAAAAACTTTAGCTGGGAATTCAATCTTGTTAAAAGTGAAGAGGTAAATGCCTTTTGTATGCCGGGAGGAAAAATTGTAGTATTTGAAGGTTTGCTTCCCATTACGCAAGACGAGACAGGTTTAGCTATCGTGTTGGGCCACGAAGTAGCACACGCAGTAGCCAAACATGCCAACGAACGTATTAGCCAGCAAATGGCTTTAGAATACGGAGGTGCAATTGCGGGAGGATTGATGGGTAATTCAGCTGCAGCTCAACAAATTGGTGGTCTTGTTTTCGGTATTGGATCTCAATTAGGTGTAATGCTTCCCTATTCTCGCAAACACGAATATGAAGCAGACGAATTGGGCATGATTTTTATGGCAATGGCAGGTTATGATCCACGCGCTGCAGATGCATTTTGGGTGAGAATGTCACAAGCAAGTGGTAATTCAGACCTTGAAATTTTGAGCACTCATCCAAGTGATCAAAACAGAATTGCAAAAATTCGCAAAAACATGCCGAAAGCAATGGAATATTATAGAGGACCTGGCATACAAAATACAACGCAACAAAAAATTAAAACCACAGTAAAACCGGAAGTACGTACTTCTGATAAATGGACTTTTTAGTTTTTGAATCCGTGTAAAGATATTTCTTATTTGCACATCTTTTTATTTATCTAAATAGTGAATAAAAAGATGTGCTTTTTTAATGCGATTTATTTCACCGATAATTCGCAGACTTCTTATTAATTTTGTATTTTGCAAAAATATTACTGCAGACAAAGATCAAAATAGAGCTAAACTTAAAAAAAGAAATCCAAGAATTACATTGCAAAAACATTTGCTGAACACAGATTAACTAACCACAATGAACAAATATATATTCTTAATCATCACCATCCTATTGTTTACGGCGTGTAGCAAGGATAATGTTATCAGTGAAGCCGTTGAAGAGTTGAAAACCGCTCAACTTGAACAGAAAGCGAAACTAAATGATGCGGCTGTTAAAGAACTTACAGCAGTTGCACTGGATGAAGATAATAACAGCTTCATTATTAAATTGAGTGATGGTTCTGAAGTTGTAATACCAAATAGTGCAGCATTTATTTTGATTGGTGAAGATGACAATTGGTGGATTGACGGAATAAACACCGAACAAGCTGCAATAGATGAAAATGGCGAAGAACGAAAAGTTACAATCAGCAAAAATGGTATTTGGCAAATTAACGGAAAAGATACGGGAATTAAATTGAGAGGTGACAAATTAAAGTTTGAAACAGAAATTATTTCAATTACTTTCAAAAACAAGACGCTTGTTTTCACTTTTGCTGACAGAACTACCATAGTTTTGGATGCACCACTTTTAGATATTGAAATACCCGGATTATCCGAAAATATAACGGTGGACAAGATGCAATGGCTGCGTGTAAGAGTGGAAGTGGAAAATGAGGAGCAAACCGATTTTATGTGGATATTAAATGAGAAAGTAATAGGCAACACAAAAGAGTTGATGCATGTTTTTGCGGAAGCCGGAACATATAGCGTTACATTGAATGCAAGTAATCCACAAGGAACTTTGAGCAAAACATTAAAAGTAACCGTAAAAGAACAAACTTATACCAACAACGTTACCAGGATTTTTGAATACTCACCTGCTCCCGGACAGTTCGTTAATGATATGCCGAAGGCAATAGAGAGCGATGATGCTGAAAGTATGCGAAAGAAAGCAGAAGAGGCTTTGATTGACGGTTCAATGATATCGTTGGGTGGTTTTGGCGGGTATGTGGTTATGGGATTTGATCATACTATTGTAAACAGAGAAGGTGCAGATTTTGTGGTTTTAGGAAATGCTGCTCTTAATGCAGCTGAACCGGGTATAATTATGGTTTCGTACGATGCTAATGGTAACGGGGATCCAGACGATAAATGGTTCGAAATAGAAGGTTCACAACATTCCAAAGAAGGAACCATCAAAAATTATGAAATCATCTATTATAAACCTGAAAAAGAACCCACCAATCCTGACGAACCCAATTATATTCGCTGGACTGATAATCAAGATAAAACAGAAGGATATCTCTCAAAAAATAATCACCATCAACAACCATACTTCCCTATATGGCAAGGTGAGAGCATAACCTTTACCGGTACTTTGTTAGAATCAAACATGAATGATCAATCAAACGATGGAAGCAACTGGGCAAATCCGGCATATGAATTTGGTTATGCCGATAATTGGCCAAACACAGATGAGAGAGCTCAAATCGATATCGATTGGGCGATAGATAAAGATGGAAACAAAGTTAAGCTAAAAGGAATCGATTTTGTGAAAGTGTACACCGCCAATCGTGCCGAAGGAGGCGAGACAGGTGAGGTTTCAACAGAGGTTTCCGGATTCACTGACTTAAACCTGGAAGAATAAATTTCTTTGAAAAAAGTTTTTTTATAAAAGAGCTTTTGCTTCGCAAGCATTGCAATGCAACGTTTCTTCTATTTTTCGAAATCAGTAAAACGTAAAATCATGTGTCTCTCCTGTGGCACAAAGGGATTATCAGCAGCTAACATGATATTAGAGGCACAAGACATTGCGTCTATGCATACTTAAACTGTACTATACATACCGAACGCCACTTGGCCTCCAATGTCCAAAATGTAAAACTCACCCTCTATTTCCGGATACCGCTTCCCAATTTCCGTATTACACATAGCAGAGAATACACATTCCAAACCACTAATTGACAAACCATTAATCAAATCCTCACTTCCATACCATCATAAGCAAAGAAAATATCTTTTTCCAATTCTTTGTTTATGTCATTGTACAACCCCATTTGATGGCTTAAATGAGTTAAGTAGGCTTTTTGGGGATTGATTTTATGAATCAACTCAATGGCTTGATCCAAGTTTTGATGAGAGATATGTTCACTTCTTCTCAAAGCACTCACTACAAGAATATCTAAATCTTTAAGTTTATGTAACTCCTCGTCAGGTATTGTTTTAACATCAGTAAGATAAGCAAAATTAGATATGCGAAAACCCAAAATCGGCAGATTAAAATGCATAACACGTATGGGGATAATCTCAATTTCATCGATTTTGAAAGGTGTACAATCTATTTCTATAATTTTTAAGTTAGGAATTCCCGCATACTTTTGAGGCGCAAAACAATAGGGCAAGCGATTATGCAAAGCATGCGAGACATTTTGCTCGGCGTAAATATCTATTTCGCCAAATCTTCCAAACGGTCTTAAATCGTCCATTCCTCCAACATGATCGTAATGTTCGTGTGAAATTAAAACTCCATCAATTTTTCGAAATGGCAGACGCATCATCTGTTCCCTAAAATCGGGGGTTACATCAATTAAAATTTGCTTGCCCGATTTTTCAATTAATACCGATGAACGTAAGCGTTTATCTTTGGGATCTTTTGATTTACACACAGCACATTGGCAACCTAATACGGGAACTCCGAAAGAGGTCCCGGTTCCTAAAAAAGTTATTTTCATTTTATTGAGTTTGCAATACTTATGATTCGAATTAGAGAAACAAAATAAAAAAACAAGCAATCTCATTCATAGAAACGAGAAAGCTTGTTTTAAAATATTTACCGTATGTTCAAATATTAATATTCTCTTTGCAGAATCCAAAGATCATTAAAAGGAACACCATAAGTTCTTCTCAAATAACCGGTATCTCCTTTCATGGAATACTTTTCGTATATTTCGTTTCGTTTTTGAACAGCAGACTCTTTATCGTCATAGCTGGCAACAATCACTCGATACATTCCTTGTTCATTTTGTGCAAGAATTACCGAATAACCTTCGTTTTCCATTCTTGATTTCAATGATTCGGCATTTAACTTAACACTTAGGGATGCAATAACTACGTTAAATGACTTTAAACCTGCGGCATCGGTGTGATAAACTGGAGTAACTTTTTCTTTTCTTACTGAAACTTCTATCGGTGATAATGTGCCGGCTTCTTTTACAACCGTGTTGGATTCATCTGAAGATTGTTGCATCTCTCTTTCTTTGGCAGCTTCATATACCGATTTATATGCACTTTGCTTAGGTTTACATGAGGATGCAAAAAATACGAGGCAAAATAATGCCAAACTTATTTGAACTACTTTTTTCATTTGTGTTTTTTTTTCGAATCAATTAATAATTTCCTGACTTTCTGTAGCAAAGATAGAAATAAGACTATAAATACTACTAATGAGCGTGTGAAAATAATTTAAATATTTTATGTCAGCAACAATTTATTGAATTATAGCCTGAAATTCCGATTTTATTTTAAAAATAAAGAAGGTTTTCCATTGTAAATTTTCTAATAATGAGCCTACTCTTAAAAGTAAATTCCCTAATTTTTCAACCCTAAATCCTCGAAAGAAATTTTTGGCTAAGTGCTGACTATTAGGCTTTTCTCTCATAAGAATAAAGGGTAGAAAAGGATTAATTATCAACAATTGAGTGTTATCAGAGTGAACTCAATAAATCGAAATCTATCTCCGGTTCTTTATTACTTGGTTTTAAATTGAATTTCTCTCCAAAAGGAGTTGAATCACTGAAAAATCCACAGTTTTGCAAAAAGAGTTTATTTTCTTCCAGATTGTATCCTCCTTTATAATTTAGTCGAACTCTTTTTTTACAGCTATTTTGTCCACCGGAGCCTTCGTTACCAAATTCACCAATATATTCATTTTCGTCTTTGCGAAGCATTTTAATCTTCAATCAAACTATCGGGAATCAATTTTGGATTTTACATATTAAATGGACACCAGCTTGTTTCACAACAACCTTTCCTATCTTTTCTCAAAGCTATCCTCTTTCAATTTAATCGTTTCATTTTTGTTGTTTGCAGAAAACTTTTCCGTTGATATATCTTTATTTAATTTATCTTTTATAGAAATGGAGACAGTTTGAGGCTTTAAAAAATAGAGATAGCTGTTTGTTTTGGAGTTTTCTTTCGTCCATTTTATCAGACCTCTGTCCGATATTTTAGCATCATCCCTAAATTACCATAAACAGATAATCGTACATTACGAGTCCAACCGCATTGTCCATTTAATTATCTTTTACCTGCTTACTAATGCACAATGCGTGTTGGGAGACGCAAGATGCTTTTTGCGAAAACGCAAAATAATGGGAGAATAAAAATCTGTTTTCTCATATAAATTGCCCACTCTTTTCAACAATAATCTTTTTTAACACTGTAGGTTTAAACTTTTGATTTAATCATTTGTTTAAATCAAAAGTATAATTGTACATTTGCAGTTCAAATATTAAAAGATATGGAATTAACAACAGAAGAAAAAATTATTACTGCTGCTCGCACAATATTTACACAGAAGGGTTTCAATGCAACTCGCACGCGAGACATTGCAGATGAAGCCGGAATAAATTTAGCGCTTTTGAATTACTACTTCAGAAGCAAAAAAAACTTATTCAGAATAATTATTGAAGAAAAGTTTGATGAACTCTTTGGAATGATTGAACCCATTCTATCTGATGTTAACGTATCGTTAGAAGAAAAGATAGAGGCATTAGCAGCAAATTACACCAACTTGCTATTAGTAAATGAAGATTTACCATTTTTTGTCTTGAGCGAATTAAAGTCGAATGAATACATTTTAGAGAAAGTTAAAAAAAATACAAGAATGCTGTCACAACCAGTCATCGAGAATCAATTAAAAGAGAGAGGATTCACCATTTCAACCCTTAATTTTATTATGAATATCGTGAGTTTGATTTTGTTCCCTTTTATATCCAAACCGTTGTTTGTTTCAACAGGTTTAGTTAAAGAAGAGGATTTTACGAACTTTGTTATGAACAGAAAACAACATATCCCCACTTGGGTAATGAATACATTAAAATAATAAATCTATGAAATCGAGAAGTTTTTTATTTTTAGTAATACTGTTTTTATCAGTAATTGGAGCTAAGTCTCAAATAATTACTTTGAATGAATGTCAAGATATGGCGAGAGAAAACTATCCTGCCATTTCAAGATTTTCTATTATAGAACAGAGCAAGAATTACACCTTAGCCAACGCCAATAAAGCTTATCTGCCTCAGTTATCATTGGAAGCGAAAGCAACCTATCAATCTGATGTAATAACCATTCCTCTTGACATGCCGGGAGTGGAAATTCCCGTTCCTGATAAAGATCAGTATCAAATAGTGGCACAAGCGGATCAGATTATATGGGATGGTGGCAAAATAGCTGCAAAAAAAGAAATCGTGAAAACAGGTGCGCAATTAGAAGAGAAAACGCTGGAAACAGAAATTTATTCGCTTAGAGAGAGAGTAAATAACCTTTATTTTGGAATATTGCTTATGCAAGAGCAATTAAAACAACAGACATCTTTGGAAGAGGAGTTGCAACGCAACTACGATAAAGTAGTAAGTTATATTGAAAATGGCGTTGCTAATCAGGCAGATTTAAGTTCAGTAAAAATAGAAATACTAAAGGCAAATCAACAACGTATTCAGATGGAATCGACACACAATGCTTATTTGAATATGTTATCGGTGCTGATAGGAGAAGAATTATCAGTAGAAACCGGGTTTGTAAGACCGCCGGTTTTAAATGAAACCTCGCTTGTAACAATTAATCGTCCCGAATTGGAGATGTTTTCGGCACAAAAAGCAACGATTGATGCACAAACAGGTGCACTTAAATCGGATATCAGGCCCAAGATAGGAGCTTTTGTACAAGGAGGTTATGGTAAACCGGGATTGAATATGCTGCAAAATGAATTTGATACATTTTTCCTGGGAGGCATCAAACTTTCGTGGAATTTCGGGAACTTATATACGTTTAAAAACAGTGTAAAAACCAACGAGTTGAAAAAATTGAGCATCGATACGCAACGCGACACTTTTGTCTATAACTTGGATGTAAAAATTTCGCAAGAACAAAACGAAATAGAAAAGTACCGCAAAACAATGCAAGACGATGAAGAGATAATTCTATTGCAACAAGAAATAAAAGATGCTGCCGAAGCAAAAGTTGATAACGGAACAATGACTGTATCCGATATGCTCAAAGAATTAACAGCATTAGAGATGGCAAAACAAGCTAAGCTGCTGCATGAAATACAGCACATAAGTTCGATTTATACACTAAAAAATACAACAAACTAACATAAACATTTGAAAATATGAAATCTGCATTTTTATTTTATATCGGATTGGGAATAATGCTGTTCTCCGCATGTTCCAACAAAGACGGGGATTATGACGCATCTGGTTCGTTTGAAGCCATAGAGGTTATTGTTTCTTCCGAAGTAAGTGGAAGAATTGAGAGACTAAACATAATAGAAGGTCAACATCTTGAAAAAGGTGAACAAGTAGGATTAATAGACAGCACACAACTTTATCTACAAAAAATGAATTTGCTCTCTAATGCCGAAGGCGTCCGCGCCAAGCGACCAAACATAGCGGCTCAAACAGCATCTATAAAAGAGCAAATAATCACCTTAGAGAAAGAAAGACAACGTACCACAAATTTGATAAAAGCAAATGCTGCAACTCAAAAACAATTGGACGACATTAATGGACAAATTGAAGTGTTGCAAAAACAATTATCTGCATTGGAATCAGAACTGCAAAAAAGCAGTCAATATGTCACTGCTCAAGGTTCTGCCATGGACAGTCAAGTAGAACAAGTTAAAGACAAATTACAAAAATCTGTTATAAGAAGTCCTATAACGGGAAACGTCCTCAATAAATATGTAGAAGAAGGAGAGTTAGCAAATATGGGTACACCATTGTTTAAAATTGCTGATATTGACAACATGATTCTGCGCGTATATGTAACCAACGATCAACTATCCGACATCAAATTAAACGACAAAATAAAGGTGTTTGTAGATAAAACTGACCAAGACAACGAAAATAAAAAGATGTATGAAGGTGTTGTGACGTGGATTTCAGATAAATCAGAATTTACGCCGAAAACAATTCAAACCAAAAACGAAAGAGCCAATTTGGTATATGCAATGAAAGTATTAGTAAAAAATGATGGTTACTTGAAAATAGGAATGTATGGGGAGGTGAAGTTTAATTGACAATGGGCAGTTGACAATTGAAAATGTTGGAGAGGCAATTACGGAGTTATAAGAAGAGCTATCAGCAATCAGCGGTCAGCGGTCAGCCTCGCTGGCGCAAGTCTCTGAACTTGTGCCTTCTCTACCCCTAAATCCCCTAAAGGGGACTTTAGCCCTCGCTCGCGCCGATTTGCAATCGGTGTGTTGCGAAGCAAAAGTGAATAGAATTAAAGTACGGTCAAGTCGCTACTTGTCTGTTTTTAGAAAAGAATAAAACAATGATTGAAGTAAAGAATTTACGGAAAAACTATCATTCGGAAAAATCCGATAAATATGCTGGAATTGGCACCAAAGAAGACAAAGAAAACGGAATCTCCTTTTCTGTTCCAAAAGGAGAGGTTTTTGGAGTAATTGGACCGGATGGAGCAGGTAAGACCACACTTTTCAGAATATTGGCAACCCTTCTTCTGGCTGATTCAGGTGAAGCACGAATGAGCAAATGGGATGTGGTTGAAGATTACAAAGAAATCAGAAAAATTATTGGATATATGCCGGGTAAGTTTTCGCTCTATTTTGATTTAAGTGTAGAAGAAAATTTAAAGTTCTTTGCTACTGTTTTTGATACTACCATTGAAGAAAATTACGAGTTTATTAAGGACATTTACCAACAGATTGAACCGTTCAAAACCCGTCGTGCAGGCGCACTGTCAGGTGGTATGAAACAAAAATTAGCCCTATCGTGTGCACTTATACACCAACCCGAAATACTTATATTGGATGAACCCACTACAGGTGTAGATCCGGTATCGCGGAAAGAATTTTGGGATATGCTCAAAAAGTTGAAAGAAGGCGGCATGACAATTCTGGTTTCCACAGCTTACATGGATGAAGCCACCCGTTGCGATAGAATTGCACTTATGCGAGATGGTGAGTTCATTGCCATAGATACTCCTGCCCAAGTAATTGCCGACTATGAGCAAACATTATGGTCTGTAAAGGGGGATAATTTGTCGTCCATGTTAGAGGATATTCGTGCTTATCCGCAAGTGGAAACCTCTTTTGCTTTTGGAGACGAACATCACATAACGGTTGATCCAAATCTAAAGAAAGAGGAATTAAGCGACTATCTCACAGAAAAAGGATATACCAATATTAGCATAAATGAAATTACTCCCACTGTGGAAGATTGTTTCTTGGCATTGACAAAAGAAGGAGAAAAAGGAAAAGAAGAAGATTAAAAAAAATGAAAAATAATATAATAGTTGAAGTTTCGGAACTTACTAAAAAATTCGGCAATTTCACGGCAGTAGATAATATCACTTTTAAAGTAACAGAAGGTGAAATATTCGGATTTTTAGGAGCAAACGGTGCAGGTAAAACAACTGCCATGCAAATGCTTATAGGTTTGAGTAAACAAACTTCCGGAGAAGCGTTTGTGGCAGGTTACAATATACGCACCGAGAGTGAAGAAATAAAAAAGAACATAGGTTACATGAGTCAAAAATTCTCCTTATACGAAGACTTAAAGGTTTGGGAGAACATACGACTATTCGCCGGAATATACGGAATGAAAGATAAAGATATTGCCGAAAAAACGGATGATTTACTTAAACGTCTGGATTTCGAAGATGAACGCAACACCTTGGTGAAATCATTACCGCTTGGATGGAAACAAAAGCTTGCCTTTTCGGTAGCAATATTTCACAATCCTAAAATTGTTTTTTTGGATGAGCCAACAGGCGGAGTAGATCCTGCCACAAGGCGACAGTTTTGGGAAATGATTTATAAAGCTGCAGAAGATAACATTACGGTTTTTGCCACCACACACTATATGGACGAAGCAGAATATTGTGATCGTGTATCCATTATGGTTGACGGTAGAATAGACGCACTGGACACGCCGTCTAATTTAAAAGCTCATTTTGAGGCCAAAGATATGGATGAAGTTTTTCGTAAACTTGCTCGTAAAGCAACGAGAGATTGAAACAACTTTAGATAGTCTTTGTAAGACTCATATCTCAATGGTTTCCTGGCAGATACTAAATACAAATTTCAAACAACAAATTAGTATGTTGCATTTTAAATCAAATTCTAAAATAGAATAATTCTTACATACATGAAACAATTTAGAGCCTTCGTAATAAAAGAATTCTATCACATTTTTCGTGATAGAAGAACCATGTTGATTCTGTTGGGAATGCCGATAACTCAGATATTAATTTTCGGATTTGCCATAAATATGGAAGTAACTGATATTGCTGTGGCAGTATTAAATCCGAACCCGGATACATATACCAATCAAATTATAGAACGAGTAAATGCCAATGATTATTTTCATGTTGATTACACCATTCATTCTCAAAATGAGATAGATGAGTTGTTTAAACAAAATAAGATAGATTTGGCAATTGTATTTCCCAATAATTTCAATGAAGATCTTGTTCATTCGGGGAAAGCGGATTTGCAATTAATTTCTGATACATCAGACCCCAATACAGGAACTATTATTGTTAATTATGCCTCAGGAATAATTGCAGATTACCAGAAAGAGATCAATAATATTTCCGGAAATCCTCCTTATCAGATAGTTGCTACCACACGGATGTTATACAATCCTGAAATGAAATCTTCCTATTCATTTGTTCCGGGAGTAATGGGTTTAATTCTGATGGTTATTAGTACTATGATGACATCCATATCTATTGTTAGAGAAAAAGAACGCGGAACAATGGAAGTACTCTTAGCATCTCCTCTGAGGCTGAGTCAAATTCTTATCGCAAAAACCATCCCTTATCTTTCACTTTCATTCATCAATTTATTGACAATCCTTTATTTGGCTTCCTTTTTATTGGGGGTTCCCATTCGGGGTAGTCTGTTTCTAATTATTATTATTTCAACGCTTTACATTTTCTTATCGCTGTTGCTTGGATTATTGATATCGACAATCGCAAAAAAACAAGTAGAGGCAATTATTATGGCGGGAATAGGACTCACCATGCCGGTTATGCTTCTCTCGGGAATGCTTTTCCCAATAGATAATATGCCCTTCCTATTAGAAAAGTTAACGCATATTATTCCTGCAAGGTGGTATATTGTGATTATGAAAAAGTTAATGATTGAAGGATTAGATTTTACTTTTATTATAAAGGAACTAAGTATCCTTTTAGGAATGACCGGATTAATATTGGCACTTAGCATGCTAAATTCTAAGAAAAGACTCGAATAACATACAATAAAAAACTTTGATAATGGGAACATTAAAATTTCTTATAGAGAAAGAATTCAAACAGACGCTGCGAAATTCTATTATACCTAAATTAATTGTTGGTTATCCGATAATGGTAATGCTTATTTTTCCATGGGCGATTAATTTTGAGGTGAAAAACATAAAAGTGAGCGTAGTAGACCATAATAATAGTGTCTATTCTCAACGTTTAATTCAGAAAGTTGATGCATCTAAATATTTCATAATCAATAATATTACTTCAAGTTACGATGAAGCAATGGTTGATATTGAAAAAACAAACGCTGATATAATTCTTGAAATTCAACCTTTTTTTGATAAAAATATTGTAAAAAACAAAACCGCAGATGTAATGCTCTCTGCTAATTCTGTAGATGGCACGCGTGGTTTGTTGGGAAACGCATATTTATCGCAAATTCTCAACGATTATTCTTCGGAGCTACGATCGGAATTAGCACATACAGATATGTCGCCTAAACATAAAATGAGCGCCATAAACATTATACCCCAATATAAATTTAATGAAAACTTAGATTATAAAGTGTTTATGATTCCCGCGCTTATGGTCATGATGGTTACATTGATATGCGGGATTCTACCTGCATTAAACATTGTAAGCGAAAAGGAAAACGGAACCATCCAACAAATAAATGTTACACCCATAAGTAAATATCAATTTATTTTAGCTAAGCTTATTCCTTACTGGATTATTGGGTTTATCATACTATCAATAGCATTTGTGGTTGTAGGATTGTTATATGGCATTTGGCCTGCAGGTGGTTTTTTCCCTCTGTATATAAGTTCGCTTGTTTTTATAGTTGGAATTTCAGGTCTTGGTTTAATTATATCCAACTATTCCGAAACATTACAACAAGCCATGTTTTTGGCTTTCTTCTTTATTCTCATTATCATTTTGTTGAGCGGTCTGTTCACACCCATAGCAAGTATGCCTAAATGGGCGCAAATTGTAGCGTATAGCAATCCCCTCTCCTATTTCATGGAAATTATGCGAATGGTATATCTGAAAGGAAGTTCATACAGAGGCATTGCCAATCCATTATTATTTCTTACAGCTTTTGCTGTTGGATTTAATACATGGGCTGTATTGAGTTATAGAAAAAGATAAGAATTAAATAGAACCTGAAAAACAATGAAACACTTTTCAAAAACGATGTTTGTGCTGTTAGCTGTTTTCTTGTGTTTGTTTGAAATAAATGGACAAGATAAGAATCAGAAAGTAGATACCATTACCGAACCTCCAAAAAGAATAGATTTATTAATTAAGGAGAGAGTGATGAAGGAAAGAAGCTTATTAGAGATATCCGAGGAAGATGTAAGAAGAAAGTTAGATTCCACACATTCTTTTGGTATCTTAAAAGAGAACTATATCATTACCGGTAATCCATTGAACAAACAAATTAATGTAGATAATGCAGATGTAAAATACCAAATTAGTTTCAGACAGCGTTTAACCAATAGTTATTTGCCATTCAATACATTTATCTTCATCTCGTATACTCAAAAATCATTTTGGAACATTTATAAAAAATCATCTCCTTTTCGCGATACAAATTTCAATCCAGGAATAGGTTTTGGGCGGTATCTAATTTCGGATGACAACAACTATATGGGTAGCGTTTTTCTTCAATTAGAACATGAGTCAAACGGGAAGGATAGCTTAGATTCCAGATCGTGGGATTTTATAAGTTTTTCCGGGAAATATTATTTCAATGATCGACTTTTTTTCAGAGCTAAAGTGTGGCTTCCGTTAGTTCTATTAATGGATGATACCAATACAGATTTGCTCACCTACAAAGGATATGGTAATTTTTCTGTAGATTACAGAACGCATAACGAACGATGGTGGTTTAACGCAAATGTTACCCCCAGACATAATTTCATAACAATGAATACTGCTCTTAGTGCCGCTTTTCGAGTCTCAAAAAAATTCAATCAATATTTATTTCTTGAGTTTTACAACGGAAGAGGTGACAGTTTGTTGGAATACAAAGATTATGATTTAAAGCTGCGTGTAGGTATGTGTATTAAACCTGATTTTTTTAGTGTGTTTTGAGAAAAAAAGCAAAGTTCTTTAAATTTGATAAGCATATGAAAGTTGCAATTTTTTTAAAGAATAATAAATTAACTGTTTTACATGAAGAGAAAGTTCATGTGGTTATATTCAACATAGAAAAAGATAAAGTGATTGGTGTTGAAAATACAATTTTAGAAGAACAAAACAAAGAATCAATAGTAAGTTGGTTATACCATCAATCTATCAATCAAATTTACCTTTCGGAAATTGATGAACAAATTCACCATAAAATAAATTCACAAGGTATTCGGGTAAAAACTCTTGAGACACTTAAAAACGATAAACTATACAATTCTCTCGCACTATCTTCGCATAAATTTTAAAAAACGTATCAATATCCTCCCAAAAAACCTATTTTTTTGAATAGTTGCGTTTGATAACATGAAACAAAGCATCTTCTTTTGGAAACATTTCATATCTTCGTGTAAATAAAATGTTACGTTAAAGCTAATGTCGAAAAGATTTCGTGCTTTTGTAGAAAAAGAGTTCTACCACATATTACGTGATAGAAGAACCATGCTCATTCTATTGGGGATGCCGGTTGTTCAAATATTGATTTTTGGATTTGCCATAAATATGGAAGTTCAAAATATTCGCATAGCAGTTTATGAACCTCAGCCGGATGTTTATACGCAAGATTTAACAGCACGTGTTGAAGCCAACTCCTATTTTATATTAAAAGAAACGCCCCACTCTATTCAGGAAATTAATGAACGGCTTCGCAAAGGCGAAATAGATATGGCGCTCATTTTTCCAAACAACTTTCACACCAACTTAGTGCACGCCGGCAAGTCACAAATACAAATTATAACAGATAGTTCTGACCCCAATATCGGAACGATTTCCACAAACTATCTTAGAGCAATTATTGGGGAACAACAAAAAGAGTGGATGAGTTTGCAACAAATACCTTATGAAATAGCTGTCACAAATAAACTTCACTACAATCCCGAAATGAAATCTGCTTATACTTTTGTACCGGGAATTATGGGATTAGTTTTAATGATAATTTGTGCAATTATGACATCCATTTCCATTGTTAGAGAAAAAGAGATGGGAACCATGGAAGTGCTTTTGGCATCACCTCTTAACTCAGCAACTGTTCTTCTTTCTAAAACAATCCCTTATTTGGCTCTATCAATTGTAAATTTGGTGACAATATTGCTACTCTCTGTATATGTTCTGAAAGTGCCCATTGTTGGAAGCTTGCTATTATTAATTTTTGTGTCAGTCCTGTTTATTTTTCTCTCTCTTTCATTAGGGCTATTAATATCAACACTGGTACAAACACAAGTAACTGCCATAATTATCTCCGGAATAGGCTTGATGATGCCTGTACTAATTCTTTCAGGAATGATTTTTCCCATTAACAACATGCCTAACCTCCTTCAATGGTTATCGGCACTAGTTCCTGCAAGATGGTATATTGCAGCCATAAAGAAGATCATGATTCAAGGTTTGGGTTTCTTTGCTGTAGCCAAAGAAATTATAATATTGATAGGTATGATTGTGGTGTTGGTTATATTGAGCATACGTAACATAAAGCCAAGATTAGGATGAAAACACTCAAATACCTTGTCGAAAAAGAGTTTAAACAGATATGGCGCAACCCCATCATCCCTAAAATGATAGTTGGTTATCCCATCTTGGTGTTACTTATTTTTCCTTGGGCAATCAACTTTGAGGTCAAAAATATTAAAATAAACATTGTTGATCAAAGCAGAAGTTCCTATTCTCAACGCTTAATAAACAAGATTGATGCTTCTGCCTATTTTATTTTAAATGATATTACTGATAGCTACGAGTCATCCTTGCAAGACATGGACAATGCTCATTGCGACATCATTCTTGTAATTCCTCCATCGTTCGATAAAAATTTGGTGAAAGAACAAAAAGCTGATATTTCAATTGTTGCTAATGCAGTAAACACAACGCAAGGACTTTTAGGTAGTAATTATCTCACAGAAATCATTACTGATTTCTCATCCGATTTGCGTTATGAAATTCAACCAATTCTTAAAGTGCAGCGGGCGCAGAATTTAGAAATTGTTCCTCGTTATCGTTACAACGAAACTTTAGACTACAAAGTATTTATGTTGCCCGCATTTATTGTGCTCATGATTACACTCATCTGTGGTATATTGCCCTCGTTGAATGTTGTTTTAGAAAAGGAATTAGGTACTATTCATCAAATAAATACAACTCCCGTAAGTAAGTTCAACTTTATTGTTGCAAAAGTAATCCCTTATTGGATTATCGGAATTATTATACTCACAATCTCTATTTTTGTCACTTGGATTATCTATGGTCTATACCCTTCCGGCAGTATGGTTGCACTTTATGTAGCTTCCATCATTTTTATTCTGGGGATAACTGCTTTAGCCATCGTTATTTCAAATTATTCCGATACTTTGCAGCAATCGATGTTTTTGGTGATGTTTTTCATACTCATCATCATTTTGCTCAGTGGTATGTTTACTCCCGTCTCGAGTATGCCCGTTTGGGCACAAGTAATCGCTTACGTCAATCCGCTTACTCATTTTATAGAAATAATGCGATTGATTTATCTAAAATCAAATTCATTTGTCGATTTACTACGACCTATGGGAGTATTAATTCTTTTTGCTCTTATTTTTAATGGATGGGCGGTGGTGAGTTATAGAAAGAGTA